>CAIWCQ010000236.1 GCA_903911165.1 uncultured Actinomycetes bacterium
CGGCCTTGAAGGAGCCGTCGTACTTCCTCGTTGCTGCCGTCACCCTGGCCGCCGCGGTCACGATTACGCAGGGGCCCAATTGGCGCTGGCGGGTCGCGGCGGTGGCCGCAGTCATTCTCGGTGGACTCACCCTGCAAGGCCTGCGTGAAGGCGGCCTGGCGCTGACCATCCTTGGTGTCAGCGGTGGTGTTGCGCTCGCGTGGCTGTTGACGCGGCCGCGCGTGCTGCTCGCTGCCTGTGTCGTGTTGCCGCTGGTTGCGATGTTGGCCTTCACGCGTCCGGCGGTCCAGGAGCGGGCTTGGGCGGCAATTCACCAGGTCGCCCTGAAGCATTGGGGGCACATCAACACTCCGGGCCTGACCTACCGGCTGATGGGGCCGGAGTTCTACACCGACCGCAAGGCGATCACCGCCATGACGCCCACCCAGGTTGGTCAGTATGGCATCCGTGCGGCGTGGAACTACCTCACCGCACCGCTGCCCTGGGAGATTGAGTCGCGGTCGGCGCTCGCGTTCCTGCCGGAGCAGATGGTGTGGTACTGCCTGTTGCTTCTCCTGCCCTTCGGCATTGCCGCCGGACTGAAACGCGACGTCCTTCTGACCAGCCTGCTGCTCGCACATGGCAGCACCTCGGCGCTGATGGTCGCCGTTTCCGGAGGCAACATCGGCACGCTGATCCGGCACCGCGGCCTGGCTTTGCCATACCTGGTCTGGCTAAGCGGCCTCGGTGCGGTGCAAGTCGGCCATTGGGTTCTGTCGCACTCCTCCAGGCGCCGCACGGCGTCGCCGGTCATCCATCACCACGCCGAGGGCGGACTTCATGCCACTAGTTGACGACCACGGTCGAATCTTCGGACGTTTCAACCTGCTGGATCTGGCAGCCGCCGTGGTACTGCTTGGCCTGATCCCGCTCGGCTACGGCGCATACGCGCTGTTCCGTGTGCCACTGCCCGTGTTGACTGGCATCGATCCGGCTACCCAGCAACTCGACCGCGAAATGCGGTTGACCATCCACGGGGCCAACTTGCGCCCCTATATGCGCATTTCACTTGGTAATAACCAGACGCGCGCGTTCCTCTTCAAGGACACGACGACGGCCGAGGTCGTGTTCTCGGATATTCCGCCCGGCCAGTACGACGTGGTGCTCTACGACTTCGCGCAGGAGCGCTCACGGCTGCCGAACGGCTTGACCATCGCGCCACCGGCGTTGCCGATCACCGAAGTGTTCGCGGCCGGCTATCTCACCGGAGTGACCGAGCAGGTGCGGTCCACCATCAAGGTTGGCTTCTCATTCCAAGGACTGGCCGAGATCGTGGCGATTGGCGCACCAGGACCCGACCTGGCGCGCGTGGCCGCCGGTGATCGCCTGGTGGACATTCCCGGCGGGCCGACCGTGAAGGTGCCGATGCTGCTCCGCATCCCGTGCACGGTTGAGGCGAACAGTGCGGGCACCGCGTCGTGCCGCGCAAATTCCTCGAATGGTCCTGGTGTATTTCTGGGCCCGGCGCTTGGCCCAGGCATCTACCTGCCATTGCCGATCTTCGATTTGCGGTTGCCGTTCCTGATCAGCCAGGTCCGTCCGTCGAACACGCCGACCTCCATCGAGGTTCGCGTCCGAGTCGCCCCAAGTGAGGACGCGGGTCCGATGGCCAAGGTGGGTGACACCGACGTCGGCGTTGCCGAGAACCCCTTCGCCGCTGGAGCAGTCGTCACCAGCGCACTCAGCGCGAATCAACTGACGTTCCACGTGCCGGCGTTCGCGACCATGAAGGGGTGGGACTATTCCGGCCAGCTCCTGCGGGTGGGCGGTGGGTTCAACTTCGTGTCCACCCGTTACCAACTGTCCGGCACCATCACCATGGTGCCGCCCGTGCCACCGCCGGCCCCAGCGCCGTGACCCCGAGCGAGATCCTGCGCGTCAACCTCGATGACCTGGAGCGACGGGTGCGCCGGTGGACCGCTCCGTCATCGGCGGATGAAGCCGAACTGTGGACGATGATGGATGGCAGCCTTCCCGGGCGGGTGGTCGTTGCCGTAGCGAGGGGCATTGACGGAGCCGCGCCGGATTCGCGCGCGGCTCAGCCCCTGC
>CAIWCQ010000237.1 GCA_903911165.1 uncultured Actinomycetes bacterium
ACTTCTTCGACTTCGACGACTTCGACGAATTCGACGTCTTCGACGTCTTCTTCGACTTCTTCGACTTCTTCGACTTCTTCGACTTCTTCGGCTTCTTCGTCTTCTTCGACTTCTTCGACTTCTTCGACTTCTTCGGCTAGGACGACTTCGTCAACCTCGACGGTACGGTCGGCATCTTCGGCCTCGTGTTCGCCGGCAACGGTCACGGCAGCCAGGATTCCGCTGCCCTTGGCGGCCGCCAGCATGTCATCGGCGAGTTCCTCGGCCAGCGATTCTTCCCCGGCCGACTCCCCGGCCGACTCCCCGGCCGACTCAACGTCGCGTCTCCCCTGCAGCGTCGCCGGATCCTCGCGACCCTTCGGAGCCAGCAACATGTACACGACGGCTCCGATGAACACGAAGGTCGCGGTAAACACGTTGATCCGAATACCGGCCACGAGGGTCGCGGTGTCGTCACGCATCAGTTCGATCCAGAATCGTCCGACGCAGTACGAGGCCACATAGAGCGCGAACAGCCGACCGTGACCGAGCCGGTACTTGCGGTCGATGTAGAGCAGGAACACAAACACCAGCAGGTTCCACAAGAGCTCATAGAGGAACGTCGGGTGAACGACGGCCGCCACCTGCCCGGTCGACACACCGTCGAGTGAGTGCACGTCGACGACGCCCGAAGAATCGCGGCGATAGAAGATCTCCATACCCCACGGGACGGTGGTCTCCCGGCCGTAAAGTTCCTGATTGAAGTAGTTGCCCAGACGGCCGATCGCCTGCGCCAGCACGATGCCCGGGGCGACGGCGTCACCGAAAGCCGGCAGCGGAATCCCTCTGCGGCGGCAAGCAATCCACGCTCCGAGACCACCGAGGGCGATGGCACCCCAGATGCCCAGGCCGCCCTCCCAGATCCGCAGCGCGGCACCAAGTCCGGCGCCACCCTCGCCGAAATATGTTTTCCAGTCGGTGAGGACGTGATAGAGACGCCCGCCGATCAGTCCGAACGGCACCGCCCACAACGCAATGTCGTAGACGACGCCGCGCTCGCCGCCACGCGCCGCCCAGCGACGGTCGCCGATGACCAGGGCGGCGATAATGCCGGCGATGATGCAGAGCGCGTAGGCCCGAACCGGAAAGGGTCCGAGGTACCACACGCCCTGGGCAGGGCTCGGGAAATAGGCGAGCACGGTTGTCGTCACGTCGCAGGCACCTTCTCCCGCACCCCCGCGGCCAGTTCCCCGGTCAGCGTCCGCACCGCGCTGACGCCGCTGACACCGTTGACGCCGTCGCCGCCCAGTGCAGACACCAGGGCCGATCCTACGATCACGCCATCGGCGTATTCGGCGATCTCGGCGGCCTGGGCACCTGAGCGCACGCCAAGGCCAACCCCGACCGGGATGTCGGAGATCGCCTTGACCCTGCGCACCAACTCAGGAGCGGCAGTCGACACCGCGTCACGGGCCCCGGTAACCCCCATTGTCGAGGCTGCGTAGACGAACCCTCGCGATGCCTCGACGGTGCGCGCCAATCTTTCCGGCGTCGACGACGGAGCGACCAGGAATATCCGGTCCAGATCGTGCCGATCCGATGCCGCCAACCATGCTTCGGCTTCGTCCGGAATGAGATCCGGGGTGATCATGCCCAGCCCCCCGGCGGCGGCCAGGTCCCGGGCGAAGGCGTCGATGCCGTAGTGCAGCACTGGATTCCAGTAGGTCATCACCACCGCATTGCCGCCAGCGGCACTGATGGCCTCGACGGCACGCAGAGTGTCACTGACCCGGACGCCGGCCTGCAGAGCGCTGTCGGTGGCGGACGCGATCACCGGGCCGTCCATCCCGGGATCGGAGTACGGAACACCGACTTCGATGATGTCGCACTGGGTCCGACTCATCGCCACCATCGCGTCGATCGACGTTGCAACATCGGGGTAGCCGGTCGGCAGGTAACCGATCAGCGCGGCGCGGCCCTCGGCGCGACAGGCGTCGAAAATCGGCCCCAGCCGACCCGGCGGGTTGTGTTTAATCGTCACGCGACACCGATTTTCATGTTCACGCGACACCGGTTTTCATGCTCACGCAACACCGGGCTTCGCGCCGTCAAGCAGACCGAACCACCGCGCGGCGGTCTCGACGTCTTTATCTCCGCGGCCGGACAAATTGATCAGGATGATCGACTCCGGTCCCAGCTCGGCAGCGAGGTCGACCACGCCGGCGATCGCGTGCGCAGTCTCGATGGCCGGAATGATGCCCTCGAGTCGGCACAGCAGCTTGAAGGCGTCCATCGCTTCGGTGTCGGTGATCGGCCGGTATTCGGTGCGACCAGCCTCCTTGAGGAAAGCGTGCTCGGGCCCGACGCCCGGATAGTCCAATCCGGCTGAGATGGAATGAGATTCGATGGTCTGGCCATCGTCGTTTTGCATCACGTAGGAATACGACCCCTGGAAGGCTCCGGGTGTTCCGCCGGAGAAAGTCGCGGCGTGCCGGCCGGTCTCCACGCCGTCACCGCCGGCTTCGTAGCCGATCAGCCGTACCCCGGGATCGTCGATGAAGGCATGGAAGATGCCGATCGCGTTGGATCCCCCGCCGACACACGCGGTCACGGCATCCGGCAGTCGGCCGGTCCGGTTCAGGATCTGGACGCGGGCCTCCATCCCGATGACACGCTGAAAGTCGCGCACCATCAACGGAAACGGGTGCGGTCCCGCAGCGGTGCCGAAGCAGTAGTAGGTGTCGTCGGCGTTGGCCACCCAATCCCGGAAGGCTTCGTTAACGGCATCCTTGAGGGTCTTCGATCCCGACTGCACCGCCACGACTTCGGCGCCGAGCAGTCGCATTCGCGCGACGTTGAGCGCCTGGCGGGCGGTGTCCACCGCTCCCATGTAGATCACGCATTCCAGACCCAGTAACGCGCACGCGGTCGCGGTCGCCACGCCATGCTGGCCGGCCCCGGTCTCGGCGATGACCCGGGTCTTTCCCATCTGCCGGGCCAGAAGCGCCTGGCCGAGAACGTTGTTGATCTTGTGCGAACCGGTGTGGTTGAGATCTTCGCGCTTGAGGAAGATCCGAGCACCACCGACGTGGGCACCCAGGCGGGTGGCCTCGTACAACGGCGAGGGCCGCCCGGCGTAATGGGTCTGCAGGGAGTCGAGTTCGTCAAGGAACTTCTGGTCGGTTCGGGCCTTGTCGTAGGCCGCGGTGACCTCTTCGATGACGGCCATCAGTGCCTCGGCGACATAGCGGCCGCCGAAGACCCCGAAGTGGCCGCGCGCATCCGGATCGTGGATCGTCGACTCAGCGACGGCAGCACTGGTGCGGGGCAGGTCGGGCGTGGTGGTATCGGCCATATCGGGACTCGTCGGTGCTGACTCAGCGAACCGGTTTCGGGCATGACGGGTGCGCTCCGGCAGTCACCAGATCCGCCACCGCGCTTCGCGGATCGCCGCTGGTGACCAGGCCCTCGCCGACCAGCACCGCGTCAGCGCCGGCACCGGCATAGGCAAGCAGGTCGGCCGGGCCGCGTACCCCGGACTCGGCGATCCGGATGATGTCCGATGGCAGTCCGGGCGCGATCCGGCCAAAGCAGTCGCGGTCCACGTCAAGGGTCTTCAGATCGCGGGCGTTGACCCCGATTACTTTAGCGCCGGCCTGCAACGCGCGGTCGGCTTCCTCTTCGGTGTGCACCTCCACCAATGCAGTCATTCCCAGCGACTCGGTGCGGTCAAGCATCGACACCAGTGCCGACTGGCCCAGTGCCGCGACGATCAGCAGAAGCATGTCAGCACCGTGGGCGCGGGCCTCGTGGATCTGGTAGGGCCGAACGATGAAGTCCTTGCGGAGCACCGGGATGCTGACGGCGGCGCGAACCGCATCCAGGTCGGCGAGCGAACCCTTGAACCTGCGTTCTTCAGTCAGCACGCTGATCACCCGAGCGCCGCCGCTCTGGTAGGCCCTGGCCAAGTCCGCCGGATCGTCGATCGCGGCGAGCTGGCCGCGGGAGGGACTGGCACGCTTAACTTCTGCGATCACAGCGATACCGGGAGCCCGCAACGCCGCGAGAACGTCACGCGGAGCGGGTGCCGCCTCAGCGGCCGCCTTGACGTCGGCCATGCTTACCAATGCTTCACGCGCGGCGACGTCAGCACAGACTCCTTCAAGAATGGAGTCGAGTACGGTTGCCGAACTCATGACAGCCGGGTCCCCTCTGGCGGTGTCTGACGAACTGGTGGGCGTGGGTGAAAGGGTAACCGCTGCGTGACCATCCCCCGTCACCGACCCTCAGTGCCCCGGTCGGCCACCGGGGCGGTTGCGGTATCCGCAGTATCCGGGTCCGTCGGGTCCCGGCCCACGTCGAGTGCGTCCCACATGCCGCGTTCAGATATCTCCGCCACACCGATGCCCGCGCCGGCACCCGCGACGCCCTCGTATTTGGCGGCCTGACGCGGCTCCGACGCCGCCGCGCGCATCAGCAGTACCGCCGCGACGAGCGAGCAGATCGCGGCCGTCACCGTCAGCGCGGCGCCGGTGAGATGGCGCTGACTGGCGACGAGGTCCATCACCGGCACGCCGGCCAATTCAGCGCCACGCGGAGCGACGTCGGGCATCACCATCAAACTGACACCCAGATAGGCCAGCAGCACGCACACCATCGCCACCAGAACCGCGAGCACCCGCAGCAGCCATCCCCGGACCGCCAGTCCGGCCAGTGCGGCCGCCAACAGCAGGACCGCGAGCGGCGTCAGCGCCGTCGACCAGGCCGCGCCGTTGATCGTGCTGGTCTTGGGATGGCCGAGGCCGTCGGCGGATCCCAGCGACACCCACGGCAACCGTGACGCCACCCACAGGCCGAGTGCCGAGACGCACAGCAGCAGTTGCGCGAGGCGGATCACGGCGAACTCAGGGTCTCGGCGGCGACGATGGCAGCGAGCACTGCTTTGGCCTTGTTGGCGGCCTCGGTGTACTCGTATGGGCCGTTGGAGTCGGCCACCACCCCACCGCCGGCCTGCACATAGGCGGTGCCATCGCGCATCAGCGCGGTACGGATGGCGATCGCAAAGTCGGCGTTGCCGGCGAAGTCGAGGTAGCCGACCACGCCGCCGTAGAGTCCGCGGCGGGTGATCTCGACCTCCTCGATGAGTTCCATTGCGCGCACCTTGGGCGCACCGGACAGCGTGCCGGCCGGAAAGCAGGCCGTGACGGCGTCGAGGGCGGTCCGGCCGTCGGCCAGCATGCCGTTCACCGTGGACACCAGGTGCATGACGTGGCTGTAGCGCTCGATGTGGCTGTAGTCCTCGACCCGGACGGTGCCCGGCACGCATACCCGACCAAGATCGTTGCGGCCGAGGTCGACCAGCATCAGATGCTCGGCCCGCTCCTTCTCATCAGAGAGCAACTCCTTCTCCAGCAGTTGATCGTCCTCCTCACTGGCACCGCGCCACCGGGTGCCGGCGATCGGATGCGTCGTCGCCCGGCCGTCCTGCACCGTCACCAGCGCCTCGGGGCTGGATCCGACGATCGAAAACGCCGTTTCCCCAAACTCATTCGGGATCTGCAGCAGGTACATGTAGGGACTGGGATTTGTCACCCGGAGCATGCGGTAGACATCGATCGGATCGGCGGCGGTGTCTAGTTCGAAGCGTTGCGAGGGCACGACCTGGAACGCCTCGCCGGCTTCAATCTCCTTCACGAGTCGCTCGACCACCGCTCCGTACTCCCGTTCGGTGCGCTGCGCACGCGGGTGTGGCTCGGGCCGGGTGAAGGTTGCCACCGTGGAACTCAGCGGCTGGCCCAGCGCGGTCGTCATCACATCGAGGCGGGCGAGAGCATCGTCGTAGGCGGAGTCGACGTGGTCGTCGCTGCCGTTGAAGTTCACCGCGTTGGCGATCAGCGTGATGGTGCCCTCGTGGTGGTCGACAGCGGCGATATCGGTGGCCAGCAGTAGGAGCATGTCGGGCAGGTGGAGATCGTCGAGCGCCAATTCGGGCAGGCGTTCCAGGCGACGGACGAAGTCGTAGGCGAAGAACCCGACCATGCCACCGGACAGCGGCGGCATCCCGGCGAGCGGTCCGGTGGACAGCAGATCCATCGTCGCCCGCAACGCCTCCAGTGGGTCCCCGCCGGTCGGTGCGCCGTCGGGGGTGGCGCCCAGCCAGGTCGCCTGGCCGTCGCGCACCGTCAACGCCGACGGGGCACCCGCTCCGATGAACGACCACCGCGACCAGGACCGGCCATTTTCGGCGGACTCCAGCAGGAAGGTGCCGGGCCGGCCAGCGGCCAGTTTGCGGTAGGCCGACAGCGGCGTCTCGCTGTCGGCGAGCACCTTGCGGGTGACGGGGACCACGCGGTGTTCGGCGGCCAATGCGCGGAACTCGTCGCGGGTAGTCGTGGCGTGCACGGGGATCATCCTCCCAGACTGTTCAACCCAGACTGTTCAACCCAGCCCGGACTGTTCATCCCAGCCGACCGGCGATAGCGTGGTCGCCATGAAGCGTGGTGACCGAGTGCCCGAGTTCGAATTGCCGGATCAGACCGGAACCGTCCGTTCACTGACTGGCCTGCTGGCCGACGGGCCGATCGTGCTGTTCTTCTACCCCGCCGCGATGACGCCGGGGTGCACCAAGGAGGCCTGCCACTTCCGGGATCTGGCCGGAGAGTTCGAGGCGGTGGGCGCAACGCGCGTGGGCATCAGCACCGATGCCGTGACCAAACAGGCTCGCTTCTCCGACTCGCAGCGATTCGACTACCCACTGCTCTCCGACGCCGATGGCGCGGTAGCCGAGTCCTTCGGCGTCAAGCGCGGACTGCTCGGCAAATTCCTGCCGGTGAAACGCACCACCTTCGTCATTGACACCGACCACACGGTGCTCGAGGTGATCTCCAGCGAGGTCAATATGGACACCCACGCCGATAAGGCGCTGGCGATGTTGCGCTCGCGCTAGTCGATCATCTCGAAGTCGGGTAGCGCGAACGTCTTGTCGAAGAACGGCTGCAGCGGCGCATAGAGACGGAAGTACACGAACCAACCGTCATCCCCGACGGTCTTCATATAGTTCTTCTCGAAACCCTCGGGCGCCTTGGCGCCGACGTACAGGTCGATGCTGCCGTCGGAGTTTGTGACGAGGTCGGGCAGGCGGCTGTCCAGGTTTGCGCTACGGATCTCGGTACCGCCGTTGTCATAGGCCCGGCGGGTGTTCTCGCTGTAGAGCGTGAGCGCCCAGAACTGGCCCACCGGAACGTCTTTGGGCACCCTGAGTTTGTAGGTCTTGTCGGCACGCAGCAGGTCGCCCTTACTGTCGCGCTTGGTTGTCATGTACACCTGGCCGGCGCCGACGGTCGGGTTGACCATGCCTTCGCTGGACGCCACTGCCTCGTAAAACCAGGTGACCCGCTCGTCGAGTTCCACGCGGGTGTCGGTCTCCTGCTCGAGGGAGAAGTCGAAACTCTTGTACCAGGACGTGCCGGGCCAGTACGGCTCGGTGTAACGGGGATTGACCTGCAGGTTGCGGGCCATCAACTCGCCCATCGCCGCGCCCCTGAGCAGAATGTTCTGCTGGCGCTCGTCGGGGTCGAACGCCTTGCCCTTCTCGATGCCCAGCGGCAGCAGCATCGCCATCCACGCCTTGTCCACCGGCCGGACCGGTTCCTCGCTGATGACGCCGGACAGGGTGCGCCAGTAGTCGAGGCCGCGCGGCGCGGTGGCGCTCCACTCGACGTCTTTGTCCTCAATGAACCGGGAAGTGGCCAGAGGCTGGCCGACCCGGCCCATTTTCAGCGTCGACTTGAACTGTTCGTAGAAGGCCGGGTCTTTGTCGAGGATGCGCAGCCCCACACAGATGTTGTTGGTCGCGCTCTGGCGGACGAAGTAGCCGGGCTTGTCGAACGTCGCCGGGTCGTCAGCCGGCCCGACGATGATGTACTTGCCGCCCCTACCCTGATCCGGTCCGGTCAGACCGAGGTCGGTCACTGGGCGCTGCCAGAAGTCCAAGACGCCGGCGGCGGTCTGCCCGGCCGGGTATTCGATCTCCAGGGGGCCCTTCTCCAGGCTCAGGAAGTTGAAGAGGTAGGGCGTGGTCAGGTTGCCGGTGACGATGCCGCGCTTCTCCTTCAACGAGCGCAGCACCACGAAGTCGGTCTCCCCGGTGACGCGATAAGCCTTGGCCTGGGCGTCGCGCCAGGTGGCAATGCTGACCAGCGGTGTACTCCACACGTAGGACTGGGTCGCGCGCTGGTAGTCCATCTCGTCGTAGAGCCGCGTGGAGGCATCGTCGTCGAAGTAGGTGTTGGTCAGGGTGATGTCGCCGATGGGCGTCGCGATCACCTCATTGCCGTG
>CAIWCQ010000238.1 GCA_903911165.1 uncultured Actinomycetes bacterium
ACGAAACGCATCAGCGGGTAGTGCACGACCTGCACCATCCAGATCACCCCGAACATTCCCACCGAGCCGACTACCTGTGCGACGGCGGCGATTTCGGCTGTGCGGGGGTTCACATCCCGACCTCGGCTACCACCGCGAAGTGATCGGTGGCCCACACGCCGTCGACCGCGTCGTTACCGGCGAGGAAGCAGCGATCAACGTGGCCGGCGCCGGGTCGACGCGGGGTGGACACCATCACGTAGTCGAGTCGGCGGTGGGGATGAATGGCACGGCGGGGTACCAGCGGGTTGCGCGCCGACCAGGTGTGTCCCGGGTCGGTGTTGCCCGCCGCCGTCCAGGCGTCGACGAGAGTGAACGCGGGTATTGGTCCGGCGGAGAGTCCAGTGGCGCAACGGTATTCGTCGGACTCCGGTGTGCAGTTCAAATCACCGGCGAGGATCGCGGGCAGTGACTCGCGCCGCTGGGTCTCATCGCCGAGCACCTCGGCGAGGTGGTTCATGATCGCGGTCAACTGGACGCTTCGCCGCGCTGACTGTTCGAGGCCGTGCTCGATGTGGGTGCCGGCCGCGATGAACTCACCGCCCTCGTCGTCGGGTCGGTGCACCCGGGTCACCGCCGCGTGGCGCCAGGTCGGCTCGCCGTGCTCGTCGGGCAGCACACAAAGCCGTTCGATGGTCAGCGGCCATCGGGACAGCACCGCGTTGACGACCCAGTACGGCGCCTCGGGGTAACGGTCGAACCCGGCAAGGTCGGCGGCCGTCACCGAGTGCAGGCCCAGCTCCTCGCCGAGCCGGGCGGCCTGGGTGGTTCCGTTGGGCTCGACCCACGATTCCTGGAGGGTGAGCACGTCCGGGGCGGTTCGCTCGATCCATGACCGCAGCGCGGCGTGCCGGTTAGTCCAGTCGCCGATGCGGCCCTGGACGTTCCACGTCATGATCCGCAGCGGTTTATCCACATCGAACAGCCTGCCCGATGCCCGACGGGCGCCCAACGTTGGTCGGGATGGGCCTGGCTTGATTCCGGCGGGCGTCAACGTCGCGCGAGTCGTGATTGCCGTGTTGATTGACGGTTGCGCTAGCTTCGCGCTAGCACTATGCAAGCATTGCAGTATCATGGCCGCATGCGAACCCTCTATCTCCGCAATGTCCCGGACGAGGTAGTAGACCGCCTCGAAAAACTGGCGCGTGACTCGAAGATGTCGGTGACCGCCGTTGCTGTTCGTGAACTCGACGCCGCAACCCGTCGCGTCGACAATGCCGCGTTGGTTGCGACACTGCCGGATCTGCGCGTCCCCGCGGCGTCGATCGTGCAGTCGGTACACGCCGATCGGACATGATCGTCCTCGACGCGTCGGCAGCCGTCCAGGCATTGCTCAATGACGGGCAGGCGCGTCTTCTCGTCGCGGCAGAGTCATTGCACGCGCCCCATCTCGTCGATGCCGAGGTTCTCAGTGCACTGCGCCGATTGGTCGGCGCCGGGACGCTGACCGCTGACGATGGCGCGCGCTGCGTGAACGCGTGGAGCCGCATCGGATTGATCCGTTATGCCGCGGGCCCGCTGATCGAGCGGATATGGGAACTACGTCAGACGATTTCGGCCTACGACGCGATGTACGTCGCCCTCGCGGAGCAGCTCGACTGTGCACTCGTCACCGCGGACGCCCGATTGAGCGGCGCACCGGGGCTAAGGTGCGCCGTCACTGTCCTTCCCTAATCTCGCCGCGCCGGACCTCCCCACAGGGCGGGC
>CAIWCQ010000239.1 GCA_903911165.1 uncultured Actinomycetes bacterium
AGCCGGTCTGGGACGCTGGCTAAAGCCGGTCTGGGAATCCTCCGGTTTCGTTCCGCACCCCCGCTTGGGTAAGGTGATCCGGACACAGGCAGGCCCGGCACGGTTGCGCGGGCGTTCGGCACTTAGGCAGCGGAGTTCATGGGTTCAGTAATCAAGAAGCGGCGCAAGCGCATGTCGAAGAAGAAGCATCGCAAGTTGCTCCGTCGGACCCGGGTCCAGCGCAGAAAACTCGGTAAGTAGGCCGCGCTTCACCGCGCCATGGCCGCATCGGCCGATAGGCTCGTCTGATGGAACCCGGCACCGACATCCCGGATCACCCCAGGGTGGTGTTGGTAACGGGCGCCTGCCGGTTTCTCGGCGGCTACCTCACCGCCCGTCTGGTGCAGAACCCGCTGATTGAAAAAATCATCGCCGTCGACGCGATCGCGCCCAGCAAGGATCTCAAGCGGCGGATGGGCCGGGCCGAATTCGTTCGCGCCGATATCCGTAACCCCTTGATTGCCAAGGTGATCCGGAACAGTGACGTCGATACTGTGGTGCACGCCGCCGCCGCCTCTTACGTGCCGCGCTCGGGTGGACGCGCCACCCTCAAGGAATTCAACGTCATGGGTGCCATGCAATTGTTCGCCGCCTGCCAGAAGGCGCCCTCGGTTCGCCGCGTCGTGCTGAAGTCCACCTCCGAGATCTATGGGTCCCATTCGCACGATCCCGTGGTCCACACCGAGGACGGCAGCAGCAGACGTCCGCCCCACGACGGCTTCGCCCGGGACAGCGTGGACATTGAGGGCTACGCCCGCTCAATGGGCCGGCGTCGACCCGATGTCGCGCTGACCATCCTGCGGCTGGCCAACATGATCGGCCCGGCGATGGATACCGCGCTGTCGCGCTACCTGTCCGGCCCCGTGGTGCCCACCGTGCTCGGTCACGACGCGCGACTGCAGCTGCTGCACGAGCAGGATGCCCTGGGGGCGCTGGAGCGGGCCACCCTGGCTGGAACATCCGGCACCTTCAACGTCGGTGCCAGGGGAATCATCATGATGTCGCAGGCGATTCGCCGGGCCGGCCGGCTGGCGCTGCCGATGCCGACGCTGGGCGTGGGTGCGGTGGATTCGGTGCGCAAGGCGACGAGAAACAGCGAGATCAATCGCGATCAGCTGGCGTACTTCACCTTCGGCCGGGTGATGGACACCACCCGGATGCGCACCGAGTTGGGCTTTGAGCCTAAATGGACGACGCTGGAGGCGTTCGACGACTTCGTTCGCGGGCGCGGCCTAACCCCGATCATCGACCCGAACTGGGTAAGCTCAGTCGAACGACGAGTACTTGCGGTGACGCAGCGGTGGGGGAGGTGAGCGACGTGGCCGGTGATTCCCAGACCGGTGATTCCAACACCGGTAAATCCCAGACCGGTGGATCCCAGACCGGTGAATCCCAGGCCAAAGTCATTCCCCTGCATTCCCGTCCGGCCCGCGAGCGGCCCCGCGCCCGTGCCGCGGCACCCCGTGGCGCATCGGCGATGCCGAAGTCCTCTGCGGGTACCGCCGAGGAGATCGAGGGGGTTATACGGGAGTTCGAACAGCGGCGCGCGGGTGCGGCCGAACCGGCACCGAGTGAGGTGACCCAGCGCATCTCGGTAGTCGCGGACTTCATCCGCAAGCGACTCACCGGCGACTACGCGGTGGACGAATTCGGCTTCGACCCCCAGTACAACGACGCGCTCGTGCTGCCCATACTTCGTTTCTTCTACGACACCTGGTTCCGGGTCGAGGTCAGCGGCATCGAAAACCTGCCGTCCACCGGTGCAGGCCTGGTGGTTGCCAACCACGCCGGCACCCTGCCGTTCGACGGCCCGATGCTGTCGGTGGCGGTTCGCGATCACCACCCGGCCCACCGCGATCTGAGACTGCTGGCCGCCGATATCGTCTTCGACCTGCCGTTCTTCGGCCCGATCGCGCGCAGGGCCGGTCACACCATGGCCTGCAACGCCGACGCCAACCGACTGCTCGCCGACGGCGAACTCACCGCGGTGTTCCCCGAGGGGTACAAGGGATTGGGTAAGCCCTTCCGTGACCGCTACAAGCTGCAACGCTTTGGCCGGGGTGGTTTCGTCGCCGCGGCGTTGCGCGCCGGGGCGCCGATCATCCCGTGCTCGATCATCGGATCCGAGGAGATCTACCCGATGCTCGCCGATGTCAAACTGCTCGCTCGCGTGCTCGGCGTGCCGTACTTCCCGATCACCCCGCTGTTCCCACTGGCCGGGCCGCTGGGGTTGGTGCCACTGCCGTCGAAGTGGCACATCGCATTCGGTACGCCCGTCGACACCAGTGGCTACGACGAGACGGCGGCCGACGATCCGATGGTCACCTTCGAGATCACCGATCAGGTCCGCGAAACCATTCAGCAGACGCTGTTCGGGCTGCTGAGTCAGCGGCGCAACACCTTTTCGGGCTGAGGGCCGGCAGCCGGCCAATCGGCGCTGGGGTCAATAGGCTTTGGGGTCAATCGGCTTCGGGGTCAGTCGGCTTTGGGGCGCGCCTGTGCGCGGGCGGCGATGGCGGCCACCAGAGCATCGTCCTCCGCGCCAGCGGCCTCGCCGATCATCGTGACGATCGTGGTGATCACCGGTTTGCCTTCGGCATCGGTGACCTCGCTGCGCATCTCGGTGATCACCGTGCCGTGTGATTCCAGCACCGAGTCCAGCCAGGAGTCGAAATACAACTTGTCGCCGGCGAGGACCGGTCGGTGGAAGAGGATCTTCTGGTCGCGGTGAATCACCCGGGACAGGTTGATCCCGACATCGAACTGCTTGAAGATCTCCAGTTGTACCTGGCGGCCCGCTACCGCAATGAAGGTCAACGGCGCGACGACGTCCGGGTAACCGGCGTCCCGGGCAGCCTCTTCACTGGAGTGCAACGGGTCCTCGGATTGGACCGCGGCCGCGTACTCGCTGATCTTCTCCCGGCCGACCAGGAAGTAGTCGTGGTAGCGGTAGTGGGTCCCGATGATGTCGCTTGCGAATGACATAGGAGGAGCCTATCGCGGTACTGGTCTACTCCTGCTCGTGACGGCGTGACACCGCTGCGGCCACCGCACCGCCGACCGCCCCGATCGCCAGCGCCGACGGCACGCCGATCTTGGCCGCTTTGCGAGCGGTGCGGAAATCCTTGATCTCCCAACCTCGTTCACGGGCGACGTCGCGCAACTCGGAGTCCGGGTTGATAGCGACCGCCGTGCCGACCAGGGAGAGCATCGGTACGTCGTTGATGCTGTCGGAGTATGCGGTGCAACGTTTGAGGTTAAGTCCTTTACGGATCGCCAGCGCCCGTACCGCGTGCGCCTTTCCGGAGCCGTGCAGGATGTCGCCGACCAGGCGGCCGGTGAACACCCCGTCGACCGATTCGGCCACCGTGCCCATCGCACCGGTGAATCCCAGTCGCCGGGCGATGACGTCGGCCAACTCGAACGGGGTGGCGGTCACCAGCCAGACCTGCTGACCGGCGTCGAGGTGCGCCATCGCCAGCGCTCGGGTACCGGGCCAGATCTTGTCAGCGAGGATCTCGTCGTAGATCTCCTCGCCCAGCGTGCTCAACTCGGTCGTCGAACGGCCCTCGATGAAGGCCAGCGCCTTGCGCCGGCCCTCCGCGACGTCGGCGCTGCTCTCCCGGCCGGTCACCTGGAACTTGGCCTGCGCGTACATGAACTTCCACACCTCGCCGTACCGGAAGTACTTGCGGGCAGCCAGACCGCGACCGAAGTGCGCCAGCGAAGATCCCTGTACGAGGGTGTTATCGACATCGAAGAAGGCTGCGGCGGTCAGGTCGGCCGGTTCGCGTTCATCGTCACGCTCGCCCATGCAGCTAAGCCTATCTAGAGAGCGAGATATTGGGCCTATCCAGTGAGTGGGATAATGGCCGGGATGACTCGGGCGCAGGTGAAATTGCTCACCCGGCAGGGCTGTGGGCTCTGCACCCGGATGTACGAGCGGCTGGCTGTGCTGGCCGCCGAGCTCGAGTTCGACCTGTCCAGCATCGACGTCGACGCGGCGGCAGCCGCCGGTGAGTCCCAGTTGCGGGCCGAATTCGGCGACCGCCTGCCGGTGGTGCTGCTCGATGGCCGCGAACATAGCTACTGGGATCTCGACGAGGAGCGTCTGCGGGCCGACATCACGAACCGGTGAACTCTCGAAAAATTTGGCGCGGCCGCTGCGCTGCGATTACCGTTGCGGGTAATTTCCGTTCTCCGGGAGCGACTTTTCTCGCCTCCGGGGAGAGCGACGAGGGAGCAGACAGGTGATCGCGCCGTGAGCGTCCTGGTCTTCGGAGTCTCCCACCGCAGCGCTCCGGTCGCGGTGCTCGAACAACTCGCCGCGGACGAGTCCGAGCAGGGCAAGCTGGTCGAGCGGGTGCTGCAGTCACCGCTGGTGACTGAGGCGATGCTGCTGTCCACCTGTAACCGGGTCGAGGTCTACGCCGTGGTCGACGCCTTCCACGGCGGCCTATCGGTGATCAGCCAGGTGCTGGCCGACCACGCCGGCATGTCGATGGCTGAGCTCACCAGTCACGCCTACGTCCGATACAGCGAGGCGGCCGTCGAGCACCTCTTCTCGGTGACCAGTGGTCTGGACAGTGCGGTGATCGGTGAACAGCAGGTACTCGGCCAGGTCCGTCGCGCCTACGCGGCGGCCGAGGCCGGGCGTTCCGTCGGCCGAATACTGCACGACCTCGCGCAACGGGCGCTGACGGCCGGCAAGCGGGTGCAGGCCGAGACCGGTATCGCCGCCGCGGGCGCCAGCGTCGTGTCGGTGGCCCTGCATATCGCCGCCGAGCGGCTCTATCGGCCGGAGTTGGGTCCGTCCTACACCGCCCTGACCGGCCGCACGGTGACCGTGATCGGCGCCGGCTCGATGGGCAGCCTGGCAGCCGCTTTACTGGTCCGGCTTGGCGTGGGCCACGTCAACGTCGTCAACCGGTCGCTGCCTCGGGCGCAACGTCTGGTGCAGATCATCGCCGAGCAGGGTGTCGGTGCGCAGGCGATGACCCTTGACGAGTTGCCGGCCGCGCTCGCGGCCGCCGACCTGGTAGTCAGTTGCACCGGGGCGGTGCGGCCGGTGGTGACGCTGGCCGATGTGCATCACGCCCTGGCCGGCGCGCAGCGCGACGAGAGCGCCGAGCCACTAGTGCTCTGCGACCTCGGAATGCCGCGCGATATCGACGCCGCCGTCGCCGGACTGCCGGGCGTCTGCGTGATCGACATGGAACGTCTCCAACGCGAACCGGCGGCGCGGGCCGCCGCCGCCCACACCGACTCCGCGCGTGAGATCGTCGCGGCCGAGGTTGCCGCATACCTGGCGGGTCAGCGGATGGCGGAGGTCACCCCGACCGTCACGGCGCTGCGCCGGCGGGCCGCCGAGGTGGTGGACACCGAATTGCTGCGACTTGAGCACCGGCTGCCGGGCCTTGATGACGTCCAGCGTGACGAGGTAGCCCGGACCGTCCGGCGGGTGGTCGACAAACTGCTGCACGCTCCGACGGTGCGGATCAAGCAGTTGGCCATCGCGCCCGGCGGCGACGCCTATACCGAGGCGCTGCGGGAACTGTTCGAACTAAATCCGCAGGCGGTTGACGCGGTGGCCGGGGGCGAGTTCCCGCCGCCGGACGACGACTCGCCGTGACGGGATTTGCCCGGACGGCCGGCCACGTCCGCCGGATCAGCTACCCGCGGCCAGAGGTGCTCAGCTGACCGCATCGTGGGACGAGAAGTCGCTGATCCGGATCGGCACCCGGGGCAGTCTGCTGGCCACCACCCAAGCCGGAGTGATTCGCGATCAGCTCATCGCCCGCGGCTATCGGGCCGAGTTGGTGATCATCACCACCGCGGGTGATCGATCCGCCGGGCCG
>CAIWCQ010000240.1 GCA_903911165.1 uncultured Actinomycetes bacterium
ATCGACCGCGACACCCGCAGCCATGCCCAGCGCCAACACGACGCTTTGGGCGCACTGCTGCGCGGGCAACTCGGCGACCCAAAGTTCGGCCAGCACAACGGCCTTCCGGTGACCGTGATCGTCTCGGCCACCCTCGAACAGTTACAGTCCGGGGCCGGAGTCGCCGTCACCGGCGGCGGCACCCTGGTACCGATGCGCGACCTGATCCGGATGAGCTCGCACGCCTACCACTACCTGTGCGTCTACGAAAAGCACACGCAACGGCCCCTCTACCTCGGCCGCACCAAACGCATCGCCACCGGCGACCAACGACTCGTCCTGCACGCCCTTGAACGCGGCTGCACCGCACCCGGTTGCGATGTCCCCGGGTACCACACTGAAATCCACCACATCGATGAGTGGGCCGACGGCGGCAACACCGATATCGACAAGCTCACCTTCGCCTGCAAAACAGAACACCCGCTGATCAAGCCCGGCGGCTGGCGCACCCGCAAACGCAAAGATGGCCGGACCGAATGGATACCACCTCCACACCTCCCCCTGCGCGGCGGAACCAACGACTACCACCACCCCGAACGACTAATCCCCAACAACGACCCCACGGCCGACAACCCAGCGGCCGATACAGACGACGCAGAATCGACCGGCTAGAACGCAGGCCACGGAAGCGGGCTGCGCCGATTCGGATCGGGCATCACCGGATTGTCGAGCAGTGCTCGCACCCGGCGGCGCAGTGCGGCCAGTTCCGCGGCGGTGATGTGCTCGCGCAACTCGGAGCCGAGCGGTCCGCCGATGCTGGTCTCCAAGGCGGCGATTCCCTCGAGTGTCCCGTCGTCGATCGGCTTGCCGGCCCAGCCCCACAGCACCGTACGCAGCTTGTCCTGAACATGGAAGGAGAGCCCGTGATCGACGCCGTACACCCGGCCGTCCAGACCGGTCAGGATATGGCCACCCTTCCGATCGGCGTTGTTCACGATGACGTCGAATACCGCCATTCGGTGCAGTCTCGAATCATCGGCATGGATCAGCGTCACCTCGCCGCCGGTGTAATCAAAGGCACGGATCACCGAGAGATAGCCGGCCGGAACGGATTCGGCCGGCCACAGGTCCACCAGTTCGGGGTCGCGGTCCGCCCCGTCGGCATCGTCGGCATCGTCGGAATCCGGCTGCTCGATCCAGAGTTGAAGCATGCCGGGCCCGGCCGGACCATCTCGAATGATGGTGTGCGGCACAATGTCCCAGCCCAACGCTGCCGAGATCGCAAAGGCACCGTATTCCCGACCGGCCAGCGTGCCGTCCGGGAAATCCCAGAGCGGCTGCTCGCCGGCGACAGGCTTGTAGACGCAGGGCACGCTGTCGTCACCCCGCTGCGCCTCGCAGATGAATGTCGCGTTGCTGGCCGCTCGGATCCGACCGTGGACCTTGAGGTCACCGGTGCGCAAAGTCTCGTGGCGCGCGTCGATCTCGGTCATGGCTCGGAGTCATCTCCGGCGGCGAGTGGGCCGCCTCGCCGATAGCCGTTGGTGCGCACGCACACATGTCCGTCCGGGTCGAGTGGTTCGACACACAGTGGGCACGGCGGGCGCCCGGCCGAGATGACCCGCTGGGACCGGGTGGCGAACTTCCGTGCCGACTCCGGGGACAGGAATACCCGCACCGCGTCGGGGCCGTCCTCGGCATCATCGAGGATGACCGAAGCGTCGAGTTCGGTATCGGTAGCCTCGAGCAACTCGACCACGACGTTCTGCGCCTCGGCATCCCAGCCCAGGCCCATGGTGCCGACCCGGAACTCGGCGTCGACCGGCATCGCCAGCGGATCGAGATCCTCGACCTCGCCCTCGGGCGGTAACGGTGTGCCGAACCGGCGGTTGATCTCGACCAGCAGAGCGTCGATACGCTCGGCGAGCATCTCGACCTGCTGCTTTTCCAACATAACCGAGATCACCCGGGCGTCCTGAACGGCCTGTAGGTAGAAGGTCCGACTCCCGGGTTCACCAACAGTCCCGGCGACGAATCTGTCGGGCGTGCGGAAAACGTGGATTGCGCGGGCCATGATCAGTCCCAAAATACCGGTAGCGGCACGCCGGTCAATCGGTCGATCCGCCGACGACGGCGTCCGTGCCGTTGCCGGCGCCCGCCTCGCCCGGAGGTGGCGTCCGCAGCGCGGAGGCGAGTTCGGCGCCCGTGTGATTGACGTGCACAACGAAGGGCCGCGCGGGCGTGTAACGAATCACGCTCATCGACGCCGGATCCGCGGTGATGCGCTGGAAACTGTCCAGGTGAGCGCCGAGGGCGTCGGCGACCACCGACTTGATCACGTCGCCGTGGGTGCAGGCCACCCACAGGACGTCGGTTCCATGCTCCTCAGCCAGCCTGCGGTCGTGGTCGCGCACGGCGGCCACCGCGCGAGCCTGCACCTGCGCCAGGCCCTCGCCGTCCGGGAAGACCGCCGCACTGGGCTGCTGCTGAACCACCGTCCACAGCGGCTCTTTGACCAGTTCGCCAAGCTGGCGGCCGGTCCACTGCCCGTAGTCGACCTCCGAGAGTCGTTCGTCGATAAGCGGATCGAGCCCGAGTGCGGCCGCCAGCGGTTCGAGGGTGAGCCGGCAGCGCAGTAGTGGCGATCGCACCAATGCCTTGATGGGCAGCCCGGCGAGACGCTCCACCAGCGCACCGGCCTGGCCCACACCCTTGGCGTCAAGTTCGACGCCCTCGGACCGCCCGGCCAACGTGTGCGCGGTATTGGACACCGATCTGCCGTGCCGCAGCAGGATGACGGTCAACACGCCCCCCTCATGTAGCGGCCATCGTTCCGGTCGCGAGCAGCGCCATCACGATGAGCGCGAGGATTACACGGTAACCGACGAACCAGTACATGCCGTGGCGAGTCAGGAAGCGCAATAGCCAGGCCACCGCGGCCAGGCCGATCACGAATGTGATCACCACCGAGACCAAGAGTTGGGCACCGGTCGCGCTCATGCCCCCGCTCGCCGGATTGAAGGCGTCCGGAAGCGAGAACAACCCGGAGGCCAATACCGCCGGAATGGCAAGCAGGAAACCGAATCTCGCCGCCAGCGGCCGGTCCACGCCAAGGAACAAACCAGCACTTATCGTTGCCCCGGATCGCGATACCCCGGGCACCAGTGCCAGGCACTGAGCAATGCCGACGATCAGACCGTCGCGCCAGGTGAGTTGCTCTTCATGGCGATCCTGGCGGCCGTAGTATTCAGCGGCCGCGATGACGGCCGAGAAGACCAGCATCGCGGTGGCAACCACCCAAAGGTTTCGCGCCTCGGACCGAATGGTGTCTTTGAACGCGTACCCCATCACCGCGATCGGGATGGTCCCGATGATCACATACCAGCCCATCCGGTAGTCAACGTCGTCGCGTCGGGCGGGGACGAAGATCCCGCGCAGCCACGCCGTGAGAATGCGGGCGATATCGCGGGCGAAGTAGACCACGACGGCAGCCTCGGTGCCGAGTTGGGAGACGGCGGTGAAGGACGCGCCGGCGTCGTCTTCGAAAAAGAACCGGGAGACGATCGCCAGGTGTGCCGAGGACGACACCGGCAGAAACTCGGTCAGCCCCTGGACGATTGACAGCACCACCACCTGCAACCACGACATCGGCGAGGTGTCCACGCCGCTGACCGTACCTGGGCGATCCTCAGTACCGCGGCCGTGGCGCCGCCGTGGCGCCGGCGATCGCGTCACGCACGGCAGCGGACAGGCTACGCACGTCATCGATATCGAGATCGGTCAACGGCCGGCTCGCGCTGGCCATTACGTCCTCGGGAAGTGGGACCGGCCCGGCGAGTCGCGGGCGGTAGATCTCGACGTGCAACAGCCCGCGATGAACCCGGAAGGAGAAGCTACGACCGTCGCCCAGGTGACCGAAGCCGCTCCCGAACACCCCGGTGGTGATGTCCTCGATGACGAACTCGGTCCCGCTGGGAAGCGGGGCGGCGGCCAGCGTCATAGCGACACCATAACCCCGGTTACGGCGGCGGGTGGGCAATACCGGCACCAACTCAAGTGCGGCCGGGGCCTAGGATCAAGCCCATCGACCGCTGCCCACTGGTCGAGTGACCGACCGAACCCGGGGGCCATCTGGTGCCGCAGCGCCCACACCGAGTCACACGACCGACCTCATCGGGGATGCTGGCGTTGGCGCTGCTCCTGGCCACATCACTGTTGGCCGGATGCTCGTCGAAACTGACCGATCCCGGCCCGGCCACCATCGAACCGGCCGGCGCCGCGACATCCCCGCCGCCGGATCGACCACCGGCCGGCGACGTACTGGCGCTCACTGGCCGGCCCACCGCCGCATTGTTCGACCCCACCACGTCCTCGCTCGCGGTGTTCACCCCCGGTGCCGACCCGCAGGCACCCGGCACCCTGACGATCATCGGGCCTGCCGGCGCGGCCCGCCCGGTGGCACTGCCCGCCGGGACCACCGCGATCGCCGGCGATGGCAAAGGCGCGGTGTACGCAACCACCCGAGGCGGCTTTGTGACCGTCGACCTGGCCACCGGCGGACTGGCAGCGACGACGATCGACGGCCACGACGCCACCGACTTCACCGCCGTTGCGCGTCGCGTCGACGGCCGCCTGCTTGTCGGCAGCGCCGCCGGGGCGGTCTACGTCCTGGCTGACCAGACGAGTTCGGGCCAGATGGGTTCGGACCAGACGGGTTCGAACCAGACGCGCGTGACCGCCGAGACGACGATCTTCTCCCGGGTCGACGCCATCGTCACCGAGGGCGAGACCGCCGTCGTCCTGGACCGCGCTCAGACCTCGGTGACAGCCCTGAACCAGCAGGGCGCGGTGCAGCAGGCCCTGCGGGCCGGACTCGGAGCGACCACCATTGCCGCCGACCCCGCCGGCCGGGTTTTGGTGACCGACACCCGCGGCGGGCAACTACTGGTGTTCAGTGTCGATCCACTGATCCAGCGGCAGGGGTACCCGATCGGTGAATCGCCGTATGCAATTGCTAGCTCGAACACACTGGTGTGGGTCTCGCAGACCGCGATCAACTCCGTCGCCGGCTACGATCTCGGGACCGGCATCCCGGTGGAAAAAGTGCGCTATCCCACAGTGCGGCAACCTAACTCACTCGCCTTCGACGAAGTCTCCGGCACCCTCTATGTGGTGTCCGGTTCCGGTGACGGTATCCAGGTGATCCGCGACGCAGCCGGTGCGCCGTGAGTGCCCCGAGGTGGAGTCGCATGCCGGCAGCGTGGGAGCGCGAACTCTCCGACGACTACGAATGGGTACCACTGCGACTGCCACCCGAGGTCACCCGAATCAGTGCCTCGACGCGACTGTCCATCGAGGCCGAGTACCGGGGTTGGGAGCTCTCCCGGGTCCGGCTCTATACCGACGGAAGTAGACGGGTGTTGTTGCGGCGCAGAAAGTCCCGGGATGACAATACGCAGCCGACCGATCAGCCGGGTCTATGATCTACGAGGCGGTACGTCGGGCGCTGTTCCTCGCGCCCCCGGAACGCATCCACACCCTGGTGTTCACCGCGCTGCGCAGTGTCACCGCGACCGAGATCTCCCGCGGTCCCCTGCGCAGAGCACTGGCACCGGATGACCCGATTCTCGCCAGCACGGTATTCGGG
Source organism: uncultured Actinomycetes bacterium (assembly GCA_903911165.1). GTDB lineage: Bacteria > Actinomycetota > Actinomycetes > Mycobacteriales > Mycobacteriaceae > Mycobacterium. The sequence continues at coordinate 5,627 of CAIWCQ010000240.1, forward strand.
GTGAAGTTCAGCGGACCCCTTGGTCTGGCTGCCGGGTTCGACAAAGATGGCGACGGCCTGATGACCTGGGGCGCACTGGGATTCGGCTACGCCGAGATCGGCACGGTGACGGCGCAGCCGCAACCGGGCAATCCCCAGCCCCGGTTGTTCCGGCTCCCGGCCGACCGCGCCCTGCTCAACCGAATGGGATTCAACAACCATGGCGCCGGGCAGTTGGCACTGCGCCTGGCCCGCAGTCGTCCGGATACCCCGATCGGGGTCAATATCGGCAAGTCGAAAGTCACCCCGCCGGAGCAGGCGGCGCAGGACTACGCAGCCAGTGCCCGACTGCTCGGCCCGCTGGCCGCCTACCTGGTGGTCAACGTCAGCTCGCCCAACACCCCCGGTCTTCGCGATCTGCAGGCCGTGGAGTCGTTGCGTCCGATCCTGGCCGCGGTGCTGGCCGAGACCTCCACGCCGGTGCTGATCAAGATCGCGCCCGACCTATCCGACTCCGACGTCGATGCGGTCGCCGACCTGGCCGTGGAGATGGGCCTGGCCGGCATTGTCGCCACCAACACCACGGTGTCGCGGACCGGCCTGCGCACCGCCGGCGTCGACGGTCTCGGGCCGGGAGGCATCTCCGGTCCCCCGGTGGCAAGGCGTGCAGTCGAGGTGCTGCGCCGGCTGTATGCCCGAGTCGGCGAATCTCAGGTGCTGATCAGCGTCGGCGGAATCGAGACGGCCGAGGACGCCTGGGAGCGGATCACCGCGGGGGCAACGCTGCTGCAGGGGTACACCGGTTTCGTCTACGGCGGTGGCCTGTGGGCAAAGCAGATTCACGACGGGATCGCCGAGCGACTGCACGCCGGCGGCTTCGCGTCGCTGAGCGATGCGGTGGGCTCAGATCGGCGCTGACGGCTACTTCTGTTCGTAGGTGCCGTGGATGACCGCACGGGCGATCGAGTGCATGAACAGGTTGAAGCCCAGGAATGCCGCGCTGGCATCCTCGCCGATGTCCAACCTCTCCTGATCCACGGCATGCACCACCACGAAATAACGGTGGACGCCGTGTCCGGCCGGCGGCGCGGCACCCACGTAGCGGCGGATGCCCGCGTCGTTGCGAAGGGTCAGCGCATCGCCGGGCAGCAGCGACCCGTCGCCCACGCCCGTCGGCAGATCGCTGACGGTCGCGGGCAGGTTCGCCACCGCCCAGTGCCAGAAGCCCGAGGCCGTCGGCGCGTCCGGATCGAACACAGTCACAGCGAAACTCCGGGTCTGCTCCGGGAAACCCGACCAGCTCAACTGCGGGGAGAGGTCCTCGCCGCCGGCGCCCATGATGCCGCTGACCTGAGCCTGCTTCAACGCCCCACCGTCGGTGATGTCTGCGCTGGTCAGGGTGAAGCCGGGCAGTTTGGGCAGGAAGTCGTAGGGGTTGTACGGAAATGCCATGGCAGGTGATCCCTCTCTGGTTCGGTCAGCAGTTTCTCAAGAAGTGTTCGAGCACCCGGGTACCGAACCGCAGCGAATCGACCGGTACCCGCTCGTCGACACCGTGGAACAGCGCCGCGAAGTCCAGTTCCGGTGGTAGCCGTAGCGGAATGAATCCGAAGCATCGAATCCCAAGGTGGGCAAAGGCTTTCGCGTCTGTTCCGCCGGAGAGCATGTACGGCACGGTGCGCGCCTGGGGATCGGCGGCCAACAGCGCGGCATTCATCGAGTCGACCAGGTCACCGTCGAAGGTGGTCTCGTAGGAATCCAACTCGGCGATCCACTCGCGGGTGATGTCAGGACCGATGAGCTCGTCGATCTCCCGCTCGAAAGCCGCCCGACGACCGGGCAGCACCCGGCAGTCGATCACCGCCTCCGCGGCCGCCGGAATGACGTTTGCCTTGTAGCCCGCCTTGAGCATCGTCGGGTTGGCGGTGTCGCGCAGAGTGGCACTCACGATCCGGGCGATCGGGCCCAGCTTGGCGATCGCCCCGTCGAGGTCGGGTGAGTCGATATCGAAGGAGTAGCCGGTCTCCTCGCCAACCGCGGTAAGGAATTCCGCGACGGAGTCGGTGATCACCAACGGAAACTGGTGGTTACCGATCCGCGCGACCGCCGCGGCGATTGCCGTGACGGCATTGCCGTCGTGGATCATCGATCCGTGCCCGGCCCGGCCCTGCGCCGTCAACCGCATCCACAGCAGGCCCTTCTCGGCGGTCTCGATCAGGTAGAGCCGACGTTCTCCGCCGTCGCGACGGGGCACGGTGACCGAGAAACCGCCCACCTCGCCGACGGCCTCGCTGACACCGGCGAAAAGATCGGGCCGATTCCCAACCAGCCAGTGTGCCCCGTACTTGCCGCCACTCTCCTCGTCGGCGACGAACGCGAACACCAGATCCCGGGGCGGCACGATGGCGGCCCGCTTGAGGTGACGCGCGACGGCCAGCATCATCCCGCACATGTCCTTCATATCGACCGCCCCGCGTCCCCACACGTAGCCATCCGACACCGCACCCGAGAACGGGTGAACGCTCCAATCGGCGGCCACGGCGGGCACCACGTCGAGGTGACCGTGGATCAGCAGTGCCCCGCGCGTGGGGTCGGAGCCCGGCAACCGGACGAAGACGTTGCCGCGGCCGGGAGCGCCGGACTCCAGGTACTCCGGGGAGTAGCCCACCTCGCGGAGTTGCTCGGCAACCCAGTGGGCGCACTCCGCCTCACCCTTAGTGGTCTCCAACTCGCCGGTGTTGGATGTGTCGAACCGGATCAGCGCGCTGACCAGACCCACTACCTCATCCTCGGGATCTGTCACGGTTGCATTAATACCACCCGCGGCGCCTTGGTGACCGCGCAGCAGCTTGATACCACATCCTTATCAAGAACCCCATTTACAACACGCGCCTCATGGGGTTCTATTTACCGGTGACCACCCGGCTGTCTGTCATCGCGGTGTGTCTGGCGATCAGCGGGTGCGCAGCCACCACGACGGGGACCGCGCTGCCGGCCGCACCGATCCCCCCGACCACCGCCGAGTCCCTGCCCGCGTTGCTGCTGTCGGCTCCGGAAGTGGCCGCGGCGCTGACCGGTGATGACTTGGCGATCACCAGCGACGTCAGTCGCATGTGGAATGACAGTCACATGACGGCGGCCGGTGGGCGGGTCGACGCAGCGGGCTGCCTGGCGATCGTTGGTGCAGCCCAGCAGGGCGTCTACGCCGATTCCGGGTGGACCGGAATGCACGGCCAGGTCCTGCGTGAGCCACCGACCGCTCCGGAGTGGTCGCACTACGCGGTACAGGCGGTGGTGCTCTTCCCCACCGCCGCGGTCGCGATGGACTTCTTCGCGAAGTCCCAGAGCAATTGGACCGAATGTTCCGACCGGGAGTTGACCTACCCCCAGGCGCCGGCGCCCGAGCAACTCTGGTCGGTGGGTCCGAGTCGCACCAATCTCGGGGTGCTGACGGTATCCCGAACGCAGCGCGGACCACAGCAGTGGTTCTGCCAGCGGGCGCTCACCGTGCGCGCCAGCGTGGCGGTCGACGTGGAGGCCTGCAGCCTCGACGCGCCGACCTCGGCAGCGGCGACGATCGCGGCGACGATCGGCGAGCGGCTACCCACCGCCTGAGCGGCACGCCGGGTTTGGGCCGAACCACGCCGATCCGTTAGCCTGAACTGCCCCGCTGCGGGGCGCTCAGTCCGAGTGGCGGAATGGCAGACGCGCTAGCTTGAGGTGCTAGTGCCCTATTAACGGGCGTGGGGGTTCAAGTCCCCCCTCGGACACCACAGCCCTGGAACATCCCCCAGCCCTGGGAACATCCCCCAGCCCTGGAACATCCCGTCACCCGACATCGGTAGGCGCGCGTCCGCGCGTGCGGAGCAGGCTGGCAACCGTGGTGATCAGCAGCACCACCATGATCACGCTGATGGACATCGCCGTTGAGATCTCCGGCACATTGACGTAGCTGCCGTTGTTGATGAACCCCAGCGTGTTCTTGTGCAGCGCGTGCAGTATCAGCTTGACGCCGATGAAGCCGAGGATGATCGACAGGCCGGCAGACAGGTAGATCAACCGATCAAGCAATCCGCCAATCAGGAAGTACAGCTGCCGAAGACCCATCAGCGCGAAGGCGTTGGCGGTAAAGACGATGTAGGGCTCCTCGGTGAGGCCGTAGATGGCCGGGATGGAGTCCAACGCGAACAACAGGTCGGTGAACCCGATCGCGACCAGTGCCAGCATCAGCGGGGTGATGAACTTCTTACCGTTGATGCGAGTGATGAACTTGTCGCCGTCGTACTCGTCAGTGGTCGGAACGAACCGACGCACCAGCGCAACCAGGCGGTTCTCGCGTTCGACCTCCGCCTCGACCTGGTGGCCGCTCTCGCGCGCCAGTTTCACCGCGGTCAGGATCAGGAAGATGCCAAAGAGGTAGAAGACCCAGCTGAAGGTGTTGATCGCGGCGGCACCGAGGGCGATGAAGCCGGCCCGCATGACCAGTGCCATCACGATGCCGATGAGGAGCAGTTTCTGCTGATAGGGCCGCGGTACTGCAAAAGAGCTCATGATCACGGTGAAGACGAAGAGGTTGTCCACCGAAAGCGCTTTCTCAGTGATGTAGCCGGCGAAGTACTCCCCACCGAACTGCCCACCCCACTGCCACCAGACGAACAGCCCGAACACCACCGCCAGTGCGATGTAGACGCTCGACCAGGTCGCGGACTCCCGGAAGGTCGGATCGTGCGGAACACGGACGTGGGCGAAGAAGTCGAAGACGAATAGTCCCAGGATCACCGCGCAGGTGAGGATCCAGACCATCAACGAAACGTTCATAACTCCAGTATGCGGACTTTCCAGCAGCGACCCGGACTGCCGCTGACGTACCGTGAGCGGGTGTCCCGGCAGGTCCTGTTCCTCAACAACGACCCGACAGCGCCGGCAGCGCTCTTAGCCGAAACGTTCGCCGAATCAGGCTTCGATGTCAGCACCTTCGATGTGGTGCCGTCTCACCGTGCCGATGACCCAGTCCTCGCCGTCACCTTCCCGGATCCGACCCGCTACGACGTCATCGTGCCCCTGGGCGCCAGATGGTCGGTCTACGACGAACGGTTGGCCGACTCGTGGGTTGCCGGTGAGGTCGAGATGGTGCGCACCGCCGTGGCCACCGGCGTCGGGGTACTCGGGGTCTGCTTCGGCGGGCAGTTGGTGGCCCACGCGCTCGGCGGCACGGTGGTTCGCTCTCCCGACCCGGAGATCGGCTGGTGTGAGGTACGCAGCAGTGACCCGTCACTGGTACCGGATGGCCCGTGGTTCCAGTGGCATTTCGACCGTTTCACGCTCCCACCGGGGGCCATTGAGGTGGCCCGAAACGACTGTGCCACGCAGGCTTTCGTCAAGGGCACGGCGATGGGACTGCAATTCCACCCGGAGGTCGACGCCGACCTTCAGGAGCGCTGGATCACCGAGGATCCCGACGGTGACATAGCCCGACTCGGACTGCTACCCGGGGATGTGCGGGCCAGCAGTGCGGCCGAACTCGACGATGCGGCCCGGCGGCTACGGCTGCTGGTGAGTGGCTTCCTGGGCATGCTCGATTTCAGAGCACCCCGGGAGCCGGGTCGTGGCCGAGTTGGTGGGCGAGCGCGTCGGTAACGGTCGCGGAGCGGAACCGGTGCCCTAACGCCTCAAGCTTGGCTGGCCGGACCCGCTGATTGGCTTCCGCCAATTCGACGGCACCCTGCTTTCCGAGTAGCAGTCGCGGGCCGAAGGCCGGCACCGGCAGCAGTGCCGGCCGGTGCAGGGTGGCCGCGAGCGCCTTGGTGTACTCGGAGTTGCGCACCGGTTCGGGCCCGACGGCGTTCACCGGGCCGGTGAGCCTGTTGTCGTAGATCGCCCGGTAATAGATGTCGAGCAGGTCGTCGATGCCGATCCAGGACAGCCACTGCCGGCCACTGCCCAGCCGCCCGCCCAGGCCCGCCGCGAACAACGGCCGCAGCAGTTTCAGGGTGCCGCCGGCGGCGGCCTGCACGATCCCGGTCCGCACCGCAACCACCCGAAGTCCGGCCTCGGCGGCAGACGCGGTGGCGGACTCCCAGTCGGCGACCACGTCGGCGAGAAACCCGTCGCCGCGCGGGCTGTCCTCGTCGAGTTCGGTGTCGCCGCAGTCGTAGCCGTAAAAACCTACTGCTGACGCGCTGACGAATGTCGTCAGGCGCCCGCCGGTCGCCGCAGCGACCTCGGCGAGTCGGCGGGTAGGGCCGATCCGGGACTCCCGGATCGCCCGCCGGTGCGCCTCGGTGAACCGTCCGGCAATGGACTCCCCCGCTAGATGAATCACTGCGTCCACACCGTCGAGAAGGTCGGCAGCGGGTTCGTCTGGTACCCAACGTCTTTCGTTGTCATCAGCCGGCTCGCCACGCACCAAACGGATTACCCGATGACCGCCGGTGGTCAGGAACGCGCCGAGCGCGGTGCCGACCAATCCGGAGGATCCGGTGATCGCGACGGTCAACTCCCGCGCACCCGCGGCGGCGGCGTCGGAGTGCGCGGCGAGGTCCTCGGACAGTTGGCGGTGCCGATACGCAAAGGTCGATCGCAGCGCAAAGGCCGGCACCGTGGTGTCGACGATGTCGTGGACCCGGGTGGTGCCGTGGCCGGCGTCACTGTAACGGTGGGTATGCCGCCACCACCCGATCACCCGTGGCGGCAGTGTCATCAGGCCCTTGGAGGAGAGCACGTCGCGAAACTGATGCGGCGGGTCGTAACCGGCCGGGTCGTGCCGCGCAATCCAGCGCAGGCCGGCGGGAAGTCCGAGGATTGCGGTGCCGTCGGCCAGCGACTCGGTCTCCTTGACGACCCGCATGGGTTGCCACGGTGGTACCCGCCGGCGCATCGCGCCCGGTCGGGTGTGCCAGGCGAACACCTCATCGAGGGGATGGGCGACAACGCTGGCGTACTCGATGCCCACGTCGTCAGACCGCGCCGGCGATGGTCACCGGTCGGGTTCGGGTTGCTCGTCGATGACGTGCATCGCGGACTGCTCGGCGGGTTCGGCGTACTGCGGTTCATTATCGTAGGGTTCGTCATCGTCGGGCATGTCGTACTCCGGCTCGTCGTGGACGAGTTCCTCAGGATGGTCCTCGGTCTCTACGACATCGGTCTCGAAGAAATCGGTCTCGACGACATCGGTCTCGACGACATCGGACTCGAAGACATCTGTCTCGACAACGTCGGTCGAATACTCGGCGTCAGCCTCGACATCGTCGGTCGAATACTCGGCGTCAGCCTCGACAACGTCGGTCGAAAAATCGGCGTCGGGCGAATACTCGGCGTCGTCGCTCGCCGTCAGGGCTCCCGACGGTGGCCGCACCGTACGCTCGCGGATGGCATCAACGATCAGCAGGATCACACCCAGCGAACTGGCGCCGATGCATACCCAGGCAATCATCTCGTTGTTGGTGATGACGGCAGCCACCAGAGCGACCAGGCCCACCACCGCGAGGATCAGCGAAACAAGCAGCATCGACTGGCCTCCCACGCCCTCGGATGGTGCCGGACCGACGCCATCAACTCAATCCCCCATCAGCTTCATTCCGGGGATACGACGCCTACTGGTACTGCCCGTACCCGCCGTCACCGGCATCGACCGGCGCCGCCGAACCGCGCTGGCCCAACTCCTCGAGCTGTGATTCGAGGTAGGTCTTCAGGCGGGTGCGGTACTCGCGCTCGAAGGTGCGCAGCTGCTCGAGCCGGCCCTCCAGCACGGAACGCTGCTGGTTGATGGTGTTCATGAACTCGGTGTGCTTGCGCTCGGCGTCGGCCTGCAGGAAGTCAGCCTTCTCGTAGGCCTGCCGGAGCTGGGACTCGGAGCGGGACTGCGCATCGCTGAGCATGGCATCGGAACGCTGCTGGGCGTCGGTGACCGTCGCCTCCGCGATGTAGCGGGCTTCGGAGACGATCTGCTCGGCGCTGGACCTGGCATCGGCGACCATCTTGTCCGCATCGGCGATAGCCGTGGAGGTCAGGCGGTCGGCGGTGTCCTGGGCCAGGCTCAGTACCCGGGTGGCCTTGAGCGCCTGTTCGTCGCTGAGTTGGGCGGACCTCTCCTCGACCACCACGGCGACCTCGGGCTCGGGCTGGTATGGCGGTAGGACTTGGGTCACCTGCACGACGCCCGAACGCGCGGAGGCGAGTTCGCTGTCGAGTTCGCTCACCCGCTGACGCAGGTCGGCATTGTCCTCGACGAGTCGGCCGAGTTCGGTTTCCACTAGGTCGAGGAAGGCGTCGACCTCGTCCTCGTTGTAACCGCGCTTGCCAATGGGCGGCTTGCTGAAGGCCACATTGTGCACGTCAGCCGGTGTCAGTGGCATGGTGTGCCCCTTCCGATCGTGGACGGCGGATTCACCCGCCCGGCAGTGTCGAGCGCGCCTCGCGCCCGCAGTTCCGTACTGTAACTGCCGCCCATCCTGTCACACCAGACCCGCCGGTTGCATTGGACGGCATAATTAAGGGCAAGTTAAGGCAAACTTCGGCCGGTCAGTGAGCAGCCCCGAACGCGAGTTGCATCCCGATGAAAGCCAATAGCAGCAACACCATGATGGAGAAATCGAGGCGCACCGCACCAATGGTGAGCTGCGGAATGACGCGCCGCAACAGCCTCACCGGCGGATCGGTGGCAGTCATGATGCCTTCGAGGACGACTACCGTGGCGCCACGCGGCTGCCAGTCACGGCTAAAAGAGCGGATGAACTCCACCACGATCCGGGCTATGAGCAGCAGCCAGAACACGAACAAGGCGAAACCGACGATCTGGAAAACGTGCGCCACCTGAAGGCCGGTCCTCACTAACAGCGGATGGGACGGTAAAGGCTCACCTTCACCGAGGTGTCATCAGCCTACCTACTGCGCCGCGGTCCGACGCCGATCACTGGTAGCTGTAAAAACCGGCTTCGGCAATGCGCCGGCGTTCGTCGGCGCTGACGTCGACATCCGCCGGTGCCAGCAGGAAAACTTTGGTTGCGACCTTGTCGAATGATCCGCGCAGCGCGAACGCCAGACCTGCGGCGAAGTCGACCAGGCGCTTGGCATCCGCATTGTCCATCGAGACCAGGTCCATGATCACCGGTTGTCCGTCGCGGAAGCGCTCGCCGATGGTGCGGGCCTCGTTGTAGTCCTTGGGCCGAAGGGTGGTGATCTTCGACAGCGCACTGCCCTCCTCGAACAACATCGCCATCCCGCGCGGATCCATCGCCAGTGCCCCGCGGGTCGACCCCCGGAGTGGTCCGAATCGGGGGGAGCGGGGCATGTCGTGCGGATGGTCGAACTCCCGTGAGCGCGCCCGGGCATCGTCGCCGTACCCGGCACGGAAACCACCGGTGGGCGGATAGTCCGGGCCGCGGTCGTCGCCGTAACCGGCACCGAATTCCCGGTCGCGGTCTTCGTAGCGACCACCGTCGTATCCCCCGCCGTCGTAGCCGGACTCGTAGCCGACATCGGCGAATCGATCACCACGACGCGACGGAGTACGCGCACGGCCGGCGTCGCGGTCGTCCTCGTAGTATTCGTCGTCGTAGTCATCCATCGGCGCCATGCCGAAGTAGGCCTTGACTTTGTGGAGAGTGCTCATCCGCGTGACCCTTCCGGAGCTGAAACTTCGGTATTAGTGCTGAAACTTCGGTACTCGTAGCTGTGGGTGGTCGAGATACCCGTTGTTCGTGATGAAGTTGTGACTGGAGTGACTACTCAGGGAGACGTTAAAGGACGTTGGCCCATTAACGCCGTACCGACACGCACACACGTTGAACCGTGTCGCACCGCCGCGTCGAGGTCGCCGGACATCCCGGCGGACAGTTCGATTGCGGCGGGATGGTCGCGCAGCACCCGGGTGTGTTCGGCGGCGAGTGCGGCGAATGCCGAGTCGGGGTCAACGCCCAGTGGCGGGATCGCCATCAAACCGACGAAGTCCAGCGATGCCGAGTCGGCAACCTGGGCGCAGATCCGATCCACCGCCTGCGGATTGCCGATATCCACTCCGCCGCGCTGCACATCACCGTCAAGGCTGATCTGCACGAACACCCGCAACCGGTCGCGCCGCCCGGCTGTCAGGGCCGTTGCCGTGGCTCGGTCGAGTGCGGCGACCACCTTCTCGGTGTAGACCGAGTGCACCGTATCCGCCCAGCGCGCAATGTATTTGGCCTTGTTGCTCTGAATCCCGCCGATCATGTGCCAGCGCGCTTCGGTGGAGTCGGCGACGAGTTCGTCGAACTCAGTGATCTTCGCCGCGGCCTCCTGCTCCCGAGACTCCCCGAACGCCCGGCAGCCCAACCGCCACAGAATCGCTACGTCACTCGCGGGGAAGAATTTGGTGACCGGCAGCAGCGCAATCTCCTCGACCGCGCGGCCGGCCGCCTCGGCGGCCCGCGCCAGCCGGGCGCGGGCGGTCGCCAGCGAGCCGGTCAACTCGGCCGCCCGGCGCTCGGGGCCGGGCCCAGGGAGTTCGGGCCCGTCGGGGGCCATCACGACATCCAGACCAGCGACGCCAACCGGCCGGTCGGCGCGTCCCGGCGGTGGCTGAACAGCGCCGTGTCGGTGACAGTGCACCGCGGATCGATGTCGATAGCGCTGACGCCGGCGGCGAGAAGTTGGCGGGCGATTCCGGCTCGCAGATCCAGCGCCGGCTTACCACTGCCCGTGGTTGTGCGACTTCCCGGCAACCGGGCCTCGACGTCGGCGGCCATCTCCTCGGGTACCTCGTAGTTGGCCCCGCTTACCGCGGGGCCCAGCAGTACCGACACGTCCGACGCACGGGCTCCGGCAGCCACCATGGCCTCCAGTGTCCGAAGCACGACACCGCTGGCCGCACCCACGCGCCCAGCGTGCGCAGCGCCGAGAACACCGGCCTCAGCATCGGCCAACAGCACCGGTACGCAGTCCGCGGTCACCACTGCGAGCGCCAGTCCGGGGGCCGTAGTCACCAACGCATCGGTGGCGTCGAACGCCTCCGTACGGGCTGCGTCGACGAACTCGACATGATCGCCGTGAACCTGGTTCATCCAGATCACCCGGTCCACCGACAGGCCGATGGCCGCGGCCAGTCGCGCCCGGTTGGCGGCCACCGCCGCAGGATCGTCACCGACATGATCACCGAGATTGAACGTGTCAAACGGGGGCGCGGACACCCCGCCGTCCCGGGTGGTGGTGACCCGGCGGATCCGCCTACTCATGAGGCAGGTCCGGGTGCGGCGGCGCGATAGGGCCGGGGTCCCTCAGTGCCGCATGAACGGGGGCACGTCGACATCGTCGTCGTCGTCGCCATATGCCGACGACCCGTTGGTGTACATCGGCGCGCTGACCGAAACCGGTTCCCGCGTCTCGATCGGCTCGAACACCGGCGAACTCAACTGACCGGCTGCCGCGGGGGCGATCGTGTGGGTTGTGCCGGCCGTACTCGCCGAACTGCTGCTGGTTGTGGCGTCGCCGATGATGATCGCCTTGCGGCTGGCCGAGTTCGGGTCGAAGCCAGCCGCGATCACCGTGACGCGGACCTCGTCGCCGAGTGAGTCGTCGATCACTGTGCCGAAGATGATGTTGGCCTCCGGATGCGCGGCGTCCTGTACCAGCGAGGCAGCCTCGTTGATCTCGAAGAGTCCGAGATCGCTGCCCCCGGCGATCGACATCAGCACACCCTGGGCACCCTCCATCGACGCCTCCAGCAACGGGGAGTTGATAGCCATCGCCGCGGCGGTCAGCGCCCGGCCGTCCCCCCGCGCTGAGCCGATTCCCATCAGCGCGGTGCCAGCACCGCTCATGATGCCTTTGACGTCGGCGAAGTCGACGTTGATCAAGCCCGGGGTGGTGATCAGGTCGGTGATGCCCTGAACGCCGTTGAGCAGGACCTCGTCGGCGCTGCGGAAGGCGTCCATCAACGACACACCCGCGTCACCCATTTGCAGCAGCCGGTCGTTGGGGATCACGATCAATGTGTCGCAACTCTCCCGCAGTGCGGCGATGCCCGCCTCGGCCTGGTTGGACCGGCGCTTGCCCTCGAAGGAGAACGGGCGGGTCACCACACCGACGGTCAGCGCGCCCATCTTGCGGGCGACGTTGGCCACCACCGGCGCGCCGCCGGTTCCGGTGCCACCACCCTCTCCCGCGGTGACGAATACCATGTCGGCTCCGCGGAGGAGTTCCTCGATTTCGTCCTTGGCGTCCTCGGCCGCCTTGCGACCGACATCCGGATCGGCGCCGGCACCCAACCCGCGGGTGGAGTCGCGACCGACGTCGAGTTTGACGTCGGCGTCGCTCATCAGCAGCGCCTGGGCGTCAGTGTTGATGGCGATGAACTCGACTCCCTTGAGGCCCTGTTCGATCATCCGGTTGACGGCGTTGACGCCGCCACCTCCGATTCCAACGACCTTGATAACGGCGAGGTAGTTATGCGGTGGGGTCATCGGCGTGGTCTTCCTCCGTGGTCGGATTCGAGTGCGAGACGACCTCCCGGCTAACCCTCAACCTCAACCAGAGGCTTAGAGTTATGTCAAGTTGTCGCGTAGGGAGAACTTATGACCGAGACGCTTCGGATTGGGGAGGCGCGCCCGCGTGTCGCGCGCCAAATTTCCCCGGGCACACATCTCCCCGGGCGCGCAGCCCGGGCGCACAGCGCCGCTACTTCACCGTCGGCAGATCAGGACTGGACACGTCGTACACCCGACCAGGCTGGGTCAGCAAGGCAGCCAGCTTCTCGGCCTTCTCCCCGGTGCGATCGGTGGTGCCCCACACCACGGTCCGACCGTCGATCAGGGTCAGCGTGATCGACGAGACCGACGGTGCCGCCACCCGACTCACCTGTGCCACCACCTCCGGTCGCAGGGCCGTCATCACCTGCAGTGCCGCCGTGGTCGGCGGATCGGCCGGTCCGGGGTTGTCGACATCGATATAGGGCAGTCCGGGCGGCGGCGGAGCGGTCGCAAAGTCCACGCCGTCACGGTCGAACAGGTGCGGTCCGTCGCCGAAGTCCTTGACCACGACCGGAATTCGCTCGACGATCGTGATTCGGACCGTCGACGGATACTCGCGTTGCACCCGGGCACTGGCCACCCTACGGATACCGGCCACCCGATCCGCCACCTCGTCGGTGTCGATCTGTAGCAGGGGCGTTCCTAGCCGGATATCGGCCACCCCGAGGACCTCATCACGGGTCACCGTGCCGACCCCGAGCACGACCACCGACCGGGCCGACATCGCCGGCGTGAAATAGAGCACCAGTCCCAGGGCCACGGTGATCACCGTCAGCACCACCGACCAGATAATCAGTCGCAGGCCCTTGACGGTTCGGGCGGTAATCCGTCTCGGCTGCTCGGCGACCTGGCCGCGAACCCGGCGCTTGGCTTCGCGCCGAGCCTGTTCTATGGCGGTGGCGCGTTGCTGGGCGTCCCGGCGCGCGGCACGTTCCCGGCGCTGCCGCCGGCGGGGGCCCTCGGAGTCCTCGGAGTCCTCGGAGTCCTCGGGGTCCCGGACCCCGTCTTGCCCGCCGGCTTCATCCGGGTCCCCTGGCTCATCCGGATCTACTAATTCATTTGGGTCCACGGGCTCGTCTGGATCTACTAATGCATTTGGGTCTACTAATTCATTTGGGTCCACTGGTTCATTTGGGTCCGTCGGGGCGAGTGGAATCTCGCCGATGTCCCCCGGCAGCTCCGGTCGGTCAGTCACCGGCGCTCCCCCGGTCAGGCCCTCGCGCATCAGCTTTCACGCGCAGCGCCGCGATGATCTCCCGGCCGAGCAGTGTGACATCGCCGGCGCCCATCGTGACAACTACGTCGCCCGGCATGGCCGCCGCGGCCACCTGTCCGGCGACGGCGGAGAAGTCCGGCACGTAGTGCACCGGGACGCCAACGTGACCGGCGATGGTGGCACCGCTGACTCCGGCCAGCGGTTGCTCGCGCGCGGCATAGACGTCAAGCACGAAGACTTCGTCCGCGCCCTCCAGCGCCTCGGCGAACTCCCGCGCGAAAGTCTTTGTGCGCGAATAGAGATGCGGCTGGAATACCACGATGCAGCGCGCGCCCGTGATGGCCGGGTGGCCGGTGGGGTCCTGTTCGGCGATCGCCCGCATGGCCGTCAATGCGGCCCGAACCTCGGTCGGATGGTGCGCATAGTCGTCGAACACCCGCACCCCCGCGGCGCTGCCCACCAGTTCGAAACGTCGGCGCACACCCTCGAATCCGGCGAGTCCGTCGAGTACGGAATCGACGGATGCGCCTGCCTCGACCGCGGCCAGCACCGCGCCGAGCGCATTCAGGGCCATGTGCTGGCCGGGAACCGCAAGCCGCATGGTCCGCACCCCCGTCCGACCACCCTCGGCGGCCTCGTCTGCCAACCGAATATGAGCGACCGCGCCGATGCCGTGCTGTTCCCAGCCGACCAGCGTCGCGGCCAGGTCATCACCGGTTCCACTGCCGTAGCGCAGGACCCGCACACCGCGAGCGGCACTTCGGTCCGCCAACGCCGCCGCGC
>CAIWCQ010000241.1 GCA_903911165.1 uncultured Actinomycetes bacterium
GATCCGTGGTCGATGATGACGATCCGGTCGGACAACTCCTCGGCTTCTTTGAGTTGATGTGTGGTGAGCACCACCGTCACCCCGTCGCGACGCAGCGCGTCGATGAGTTCCCACACCACCAGCCGGGCATGGGCGTCCATACCTGCCGTCGGTTCGTCGAGGAACACCAACTCAGGCCGGCCGACGATCGCGCAGGCCAGCGCGAGACGCTGTTGCTGTCCGCCGGAGAGCCGCCGATAGGTGGTCCGGGCGGCGTCGGTGAGGCCCAGGGTGTCGAGCAGCCAGGCGGGATCCAACGGGCGAGCGGAGTAGGCGGCTACCAGGTTCAGCATCTCCCCGGCTCGGGCGGAGGGGTACCCGCCGCCGCCCTGCAACATCACACCGATCCGGCCGCGCACTTGTGCGTTGTCGGAACTCGGATCCAGTCCGAGCACCTCGATGGTTCCGGCGTCCGGGCGCAAAAATCCCTCGCACATCTCCACCGTGGTCGTCTTGCCGGCGCCATTGGGTCCCAGCAGGGCCAGCACTTCGGCGCGATTCACCTCAAGGTCCAGGTCGCACACCGCGAGGGTGGACCCGAAACGCTTCGACACCCCGCGCATTCGTACCGGGGTGCTCGTGCCGGACCTCACGGGGACTCAGCGTATGCGTCGGGGGAGTGCCGTGCCGCCGGTGGTCGCCTTGCGGGTGCGTCGAGTGCGGCGGGGTCGAGGTCTTCGCCGCTGTAGCGCTCGCCGGTTCCCGGCACCGAGCGCCACGGCAGTCGGTGCAGTGTCAGGCCGATCAGCAGTGCCACGATCACCGCGCTGGCGACCGTCGCATCGAGAATCTGGAACAGGGCGAAGCGGTCGCCGTTGGCGGTGGGACCGAAGATACCGACGATCAGGGTGACCGCGATGGTGGCGATGCGGAATCGCGGCCGGGTGGCCCAGGCGGCCAACGGGATGATGGCCCACAGCAGGTACCACGGTTGCACCACCGGGAACAGCAGCACGGTCGCTCCCAGGGCCACGCCGAGTCCGCCGACCGGATGCAGCCGGCCGCGCAGCACGGCCAGGAGTAGCCAACTGACCGTGATCGCGATGCACAGCACGCCGATCGCGCGGGTGAGCGATAACACCGCGGTGGTGTGGTCGCCCAGGCCGAGCAGGATGCCGACCTGCCCGGTACCCAGGGCCAGCAGGGTCGGCGGCGACATCCAACTGCGCACGACGTTGGCGGTACCCAGGGTGAACAGCCAGCCGAAGCCCAGACCGCTGGCCCAGCCGATCAGCGACATCACCGCCAGTGACACCGCGCCCAGCAGGGTGCCGGCCTTCAGACACGCCGCCACTGTGCCGCCCCACCGGCAGGCCAGGGCCATGGCCACGAATCCCAGCGCGAGCAGACCCGGCAACTTCACCTGAGAGGACATCGTGATCAGGACCGCACCGCTGATGATCGACGCCACCGGCACCCACCGTCGAAACGACGCCGCGGTTTCCCCTTTGCCCACCCGGTCGATGCCTCTGAGCGCGATCTCGGTGCCGGTCAGCATCAGCCCCAGCATCAGCGCCTCGTTGTGGATGCCGGCCACCAGATGCATCAGCAGCAATGGGTTGGC
>CAIWCQ010000242.1 GCA_903911165.1 uncultured Actinomycetes bacterium
GACGAGACCCATGACACCGAGTCGGCAGCGCATGGCGTGATCATGACCGACGCCGCCTCCGCCAAGGCCAAGGCCCTGCTGGACCAGGAGGGCCGCGACGATCTCGGGCTGCGCATCGCGGTGCAACCCGGTGGATGCGCCGGATTGCGCTACAACCTGTTCTTTGACGACCGGGCCCTCGACGGTGACCTCAGCGTCGATTTCGGCGGGGTGGCGCTGATCGTCGACCGGATGAGCGCCCCGTACGTTCTGGGTGCCTCGATCGATTTCGTCGACACCATCGAGAAGCAGGGCTTCACCATCGACAACCCGAACGCAACCGGGTCCTGCGCCTGCGGCGATTCGTTCAACTAAGGGCCCGCGGCGGGGTTCAGTACCGGTCTGTCGGGTTCAGTATTTGGTCCGTCGGGTTCAGTATTGGGCCGTCGTACGCAACAGATACGAGCACACGAGCAATTGATTGCCCTGTCGCAACAGTTGCGCAACGCCTTGTTCCTCGTCTCGGCCCCGGCGTGAGCCGGTGGCGGGGTTGACCCGCATGGTGAACAGCGCCTGCGCCTGATAGGACGACGACAGCACGATCTCGTCGATCGAGGTGACTTCGGCGCTGGCGAACTGTTTACCGAAGGCGTCACTGGCCAACCGGGCCAGCGCCAGGTCGGACTTGCGTTCTTTGACAGCGTCGAACATCCCGCACAGGTTGTTGCGGGCGATCGTCTCAGTGTCTCCGGTCGACAGTGCCGTCAGATAGTTCTGGATCGCCGACTTCGCGGCGGAGTCGGTGAACGCCGACTGGCCGGCGGCAGACCGATTACCCCCCGCGAGGAGCGCCGCGGCGATGATCGCCCCGATGATCCCGATGGCCAGCAGGCTCCACCACAGCACACGTCGGGAACCCGGCCCACCGCGCGTGATCCGGCCGGGGTAGCCGACCGGCGGGGGCAGCGGGCCCGGATACGGATAGCGGCCCGCACCGTAACCGCTCGGATGCGGGCCGGCCATCTGCGTCGTCTCCTGGCAGCTCGTGAAGTGGTGGGCGGAATCGGGGCCGCGTACGCAGGTTAGCGCACCTCGGGGCGCGTGAGCCTCGGCACGACCGCGGGTATTGTGGCCTAGCGCATTGATCGCGCTGGGGTTGATCGCGCTGGGGCGCCAACTGACGAAAGGTGGACCTCCGTGACCATCGCGGTGACCGGATCCATTGCAACCGACCACCTGATGCGGTTTCCCGGGAAGTTCTCCGAGCAACTGCTGGCCGAGCATCTGCAGAAGGTCTCGCTGAGCTTCCTGGTCGACGACCTGGTGGTGCACCGTGGCGGTGTCGCCGGAAACATGGCCTACGCCATCGGTGTGCTCGGCGGGAGCGCGGTGCTCGTCGGCGCTGCCGGAGTCGACTTCACCGACTACCGGGAGTGGCTGGAGTCCGCCGGTGTCGACTGTGGCGGCGTGCTGATCTCCGACACCGCCCACACCGCCCGGTTCGTATGCACAACCGACGTCGACATGGCCCAGATCGCGTCGTTCTATCCGGGCGCGATGTCGCAGGCCCGAAACATCAAATTGGCCGACGTGGTGGCCGCCACCGGGCAACCCGAACTGGTCATCATCGGGGCCAACGACCCGGATGCCATGTTCGCCCATACCGACGAATGCCGGAAACTCGGTCTTGCCTTCGCCGCTGATCCCTCTCAGCAGTTGGCCCGACTCAGCGGGGAGGAGATCCGCCGCCTCGTCGACGGCGCGACCTACCTGTTCAGCAATGACTATGAGTGGGATCTGATGCTGTCCAAGACCGGCTGGACCGACTCCGACGTGCTCGACCAGGTCGGCCTGCGGGTCACCACCCTGGGTGCCGAGGGAGTCGACCTCGTGAGTGCCGACGGCACGCAGATTCATGTGGGTGTGGTGCCGGAGACCGCCAAGGTCGATCCGACGGGAGTGGGGGATGCCTTCCGGGCCGGTTTCCTCACCGGCCGCGGCGTCGGGCTGGATCTGGAACGCTCCGCACAGTTGGGTTCGCTGGTGGCGGTCCTGGTGTTGGAGACCACCGGCACCCAGAACTGGACCTGGGATCTCCACACCGCCAAGGCCCGCCTGGCCGACGCCTTCGGGGCCGAGGCCGCGGCCCAGATCGCGTCGGCCCTGATCGCGTCGGCCCCGAGCTAGATCCGGACTGGCCTGCGCTAGATCCGGACTGGGTACTGCGGTTCGCTGATCTGCGGCACCACGCTGTGTTCGACGAAGATCGCGTACCAGAGCAGGAAGATCAGCACCGTCCAGAGTCGACGGCTGTGATCGGCGCCGCCGAGGCGATGCTCGTCGAGCATGGACCGCACGGCTGCGAGGTTGATCAGATGACCGGCGGCCGAGGCGTCGATCATGCCGTAGGCCCAGTCCATCAATTCCCCGGCGCGCAGCCAGTGCCGAATCGGCACTGGGAAGCCCAACTTTGCGCGGTTGAGCACATGCGCGGGCACGATTGGCTCCAGCGCACGGCGCAGCGCGTATTTGGTGGTGGTGCGGGTGATCTTCTGGTCGAACGGCAGCCGCGAGGCCACTGCGAATACCTCGGGGTCGAGAAACGGGACGCGCAACTCCAGTGAATTCGCCATCGTCATCTTGTCGGCCTTGACCAGGATGTCCCCGCGCAGCCAGGTGAACAGGTCAAGATGCTGCATCCGGGCTACCGGGTCCCAGCCGTCGGACTCGGCGTAGATGGCCGCGGTGATATCGGTGTGGGTCCACGCGGGGTTGAACCCGGGCAGCACCGCGCGCAGTTGCTCGTCGGAGAAGCTGCGGGCATTGCCGTAATAGCGTTCCTGGAGCGTCAGCGAGCCCCGGTGCAGCAGGCTTTTCCCCCGCATGCCCTCCGGCAGCGGCCGTGAAACCTTGCCGATCGACTTGCGAACTGACCGGGGGAGATAGTCGAATCCTTTGAGCGACAACGGTTCCCGATAAATCGTGTAGCCGCCGAATAATTCGTCGGCGCCCTCGCCGGACAATACGACCTTGACGTATTTGCGCGCCTCGCGGGCGATGAAGAACAGCGGCACCAGGGCCGGGTCGGCCACCGGTTCGTCGAGATACCAGACGATCTCCGGTAGTGCGGCGACGAACTCCGACTGGCTGACCACCTTGGTGACGTGGCGGGCACCGATCGCCTCGGCGGAGGCGACGGCCACGTCGACCTCCGAGAAACCCTCGCGTTCGAACCCGGTGGTGAAGGTGATCAATTTCGGGTTGTGCCGGATCGCCAATGCGGCGATGGCCGTGGAGTCGATACCGCCGGAGAGGAACGCGCCCACGGTGACGTCGGCCCGCATGTGCTTGGCCACGGAATCCTCGAGTACCGCGGTGATCTCGTCGTAGCGGGCCTGTTCGGTGCCGGGGCGGAATGCGACCGCCGCAAAACGTGGCCGGAAGTAACGGTTGACCTCGGGTGCGCACCCCGGGCGAATCACCGCGTAGCTTCCGGACTCCAGTCGCCGTACGCCCCGGTGCAGAGTCTCTGGTTCCGGCACGTACTGAAGCACGGTGTAGTGCTGTAGTGCCCGCGGGTCGATGTCGAGGTCAAGGCCGAGGTCGCCGGCGAGGTCGAGCAGGCACTTCTCCTCGCTCCCGACCGCTGTGCCGCCCGGACCGGTCGCCATGAACAGCGGTTTGATGCCGAACGGGTCGCGCGCGCAGAACAACTCCCCGGCCTCGGTGTCCCAGAGGGCGAAGGCGAACATGCCGCGCAACCGTCCCAGGGCCTCGATTCCCCAGTAGTGGTAGGCGGCGACGATTGCCTCGCCGTCACCGTCGGTGGCGAACCTGGCCCCGTAAGTCTCGGCGAGTTCCGCCCGTAACTCCAGGTAGTTATAGATCTCGCCGTTGAACACCAGCACGTAGCGGCCGGGCGCCGTCGGCGGCCCCCAGCGCAGCGGTTGGTGGGAGTGCGAAATATCGATAATCGACAGCCGGTTGAAACCCAGAACGACCCGATCGTCCGACCAGGTTCCGGGCTCGTCGGGGCCGCGGTGACGCATCAGGTGCGATGCCCCGGCGACGGCGCCGACGGTGTGGGTGCCGATGGCGCCCGCGGCATGTCCTACCAGGGCAAGGAGTCCGCACACCCGGCCTAGTATGCCCGACTCGCGCTCGTGACCGGAATTCGCGACCGGCGGAATTACGCGGAATAGCGCGGAATAGCAAGGTGTGCCCGTATGCCTTTGATCGGTGGTCTACGCTGCGTAGTATTCGGGTCAGATGGATGATCGGGTGACTATCGCCGGTGCGCTAAAGCCGGGTCGTTCGACGCCATCGCCGGAGCTTGTGACCCAGGAGGTGCCATGGTGACACCAGACAGAGCCGGCGTCGTTGCGACGCACGCGCGCTTGCGTCGTACCGCGTCGATGGCTATCACCGCCGCGGTGCTCACGCTGACCCTCAGCGGCTGCGACTGGCGGCACGCCTTCGGCCTGGGCTGGCCGAACGGCATCACCCCGGAAAGCCACCTGATGAGGAGTCTGTGGGTCTGGTCGGTGATCGCCGCGCTGATCGTCGGCGTGATGGTGTGGGGCCTGATGTTCTGGACGGCGGCAGCCCATCGGAAGAAAAAAAGCGACACTGAGCTGCCCCGCCAGTTCGGCTACAACATGCCGCTGGAACTGGCGCTGACGGTGGTGCCCTTCATCATCATCTCGGTGCTGTTCTACTTCACCGTCGTGGTCCAAAACCGGGTCCTGGACCGGGAACCCAACCCAGAGGTGGTCGTCGACGTCACCGCATTCCAGTGGAACTGGAAGTTCGGCTACCAGAAAATCGCCTTCGCCGATGGTTCGTTCAACTACGACGGTGCCGACCCTGCCCGCAAGGCCGCGATGATCTCCAAGCCGGAAGGCAAGGATGTTAACGGCGAGGAGAAGGTCGGCCCGATTCGCGGCATCAACCCCGAAGACCGCAGCTACCTGAACTTCAACAAGGTCGAGACGGTGGGAACCAGCGACGAGATCCCGGTGCTGGTATTGCCGGTGGGCAAGAGGATCGAATTCCAACAGGCCTCGGCCGACGTGATCCACTCGTTCTGGGTTCCGGAGTTCCTGTTCAAGCGCGACGTCTTCCCGAACCCGAAGGAAAACCACTCCGAGAACATCTGGCAGGTCTCCGAGATCAACCAGACCGGTGCCTTCGTGGGCCGGTGCGCTGAGATGTGCGGCACCTACCATGCGATGATGAACTTCGAGGTCCGGGTGGTGTCGGCCAGCGATTTCAAGACCTACCTGGAAGCCCGGATCGCCGGGGACAGCAATGCCGCGGCTCTGTCGGCGATCAACCAGTCGCCGGTGGCCACCACCACCCGTCCGTTCGACACCCGTCGGGGCGAACAGGTGAAAACGCCTCCGGGTCTGGCTCAGGCCAGCAAGTAGCGAAGCTAGGGAGTCGACATGCGTATTGAAGCCCGGCTGTTTGAAATCCTGACCGGATTCTTCGGCCTCGCCGCCATCGCCTACGGAAGCCTGACCGCGGTGTTCGCGACCGGCGGCTTGGAATGGGCCGGCACCACCGCGCTGGTGCTGACCGCGGGTTTGTCGGTGATCATCGGCACGTTCTTCCGGTTCATTGCGCGTCGACTCGATACCCGGCCGGAGGATTACGCCCAGGCCGATATCGCCGACGGCGCGGGGGAGCTTGGCTTCTTCTCGCCGCACAGCTGGTGGCCGTTGCTGATCGCCCTGGCGTTCTCGACAGCCGCGGTGGGTGCCGCCCTGTGGCTGCCGTGGCTGATCGTCGTCGGCGTGGTCTTCGTTCTGGCGGCGGTATCGGGCCTGGTTTTCGAGTACTACGTCGGGCCCGAGAAGCACTGAGCGATCTTGCCGCCGAAGGTCACGATCCAGGTGGTAACCGGCCGTGACCCGGTGTGCTGCAGGCCCGTTCGGCCGCGAATTGGGTAGTGTTGCGCCGACGTGGCCGACCGGCTACCCCGGCCGGACGCGGCACCAATCGATGCTGTCGAAAGAGGATAGGCGCAGATGAGCGGGCCCAATCCGCCTGATGAGGTCCCGGGTGGTCAGCCGACCGAGGAGTTCCGTGACGAACTGACCGACACCGGTTTCTCGCGGGCCTATTCGGCTCCGGAATCTGAGCAGTACGCGATCGCGCCCTATATCCCCGCTGAGCTCGAACTCTACGATTACGACAGCTACGACCAGGGTGCGCAGACGCCGGCTGATCTTTCGCCGCCGAAGTGGCCGTGGGTGGTCGGTATCACGGCCATCATCGCCGCGATCTCGTTGGTGGCCTCGGTGGCGCTGCTGGTGACCCGAACGGACGCCAGCGACGTGGCATCTTCTTCGACCACTACCAGCAGTCCGCCGGTCCAGGACGAGATCACCACGCCACCACCGGAGCCGCCGCCACCGGAGCCGAGCAGCGAAGCCCCGCCACCGGAGCCGCCGCCCCCGCCACCGCCGACCGAGACGGTCACGGTGACGCCGGAACCTCCGCCGGTGGCGCCTGAGCCTTCGCCACCGCCGCCCGAGCCGCCACCGCCGCCGCCCCCGCCTCCCGCTCCCACCACGACAGTTCCGGTGGGTCCCCGGCAGGTGACCTACTCCGTCACGGGCGCCAAAGCGCCTGGGGACATCATCACGGTGACCTACGTCGACGCCTCGGGCCGGCGGCGCACCCAGCGCAACGTCTACATCCCGTGGTCGTTGACGGTGACGCCGATTTCGACGTCGGAGGTCGGCTCGGTACAGGCCTCCAGCCTGTTTCTGGTCAGCAGGCTGAACTGCTCCATCACCACTAGCGACGGGACGGTGTTGTCATCGAATCAGAACAATTCCGCGCAGACGAGCTGCTGATGGCCGGCGATCCGGATACGGCGGGCCAAAGCCGCTCACCTGAGTCGATAGACCGGTTCATGGTGGCCGTCTGCGGTGCCATCTGGTTGGTGCTGCTGGCCATGAGCGTCGTCGCCACCGTCGCCCTGGTGCAGCTCGGACGAGGTCGGGACGCTGGTCCTGACGGCCAGCCGTCGTGGCTGCTCTACAGCATTATCGCCGTCTCCGCCCTGATCATCGCCGGGGCGATACCGCTGCTGTTGCGGGCTCGGCGAACGGCACTGGCGGATCCCGGCAGCACCGGATCCGATCCCGATGGGGTGTCTGGGTCTGGGGTGTCTGGGTCTGGGGTGTCTGATCCGGGGCCGGTGCTGCCCGTCGAGGCACCAACGGAGAAGCTGCGGGTGTTCGGAACCGCGGTGGACCCCTACGCCCGCGAGGCCGCCCCTGAACCGGCAGCGGTGTCGCGGGTGCCCGCCGGCGTCGTCGACCGACTGTGGCTGCGCGGCACGGCGTCGCTGCTGGGGGCGATGGGCCTGGCACTGACCGCCGTCGCCACCGCTACCTACCTGCTGGCCACCGGCAGCGACACCGGAACCTGGGTGGCACTCGGCACCGCCGGCGCCATCACCGTGGCGATGCCGGCGGTTCTGGTCGCGTTCGCACGGCGACTCAGCGATGCCATCGACGCCGCCGCGGGGTGAGATCCGTGGCGGTCCGCTCTAGCCGTCGTGACTAGTGGTGCCCGTTGGACCCGTTGGACCCATTCGATCCGTTCGATCCGTTGGACCCGTTTGACCCGGGGTACTCGAAGTCCTGGTACTCCTTCAGTGCGGTCAGGGAACGCTGTTCGGAGGTATGTGCCGCCTCATTGAGCGCCGCGTTCTGGGCGGCCGGATCCGCGGTGAGGAAACTACCGCGCCCGGGCCGGCCGGCGGAACCCAGCTTGTTCATGCGCTTCGGCAACGCGGCGCCCTGGTACTCCAGCGGGATTGGATGGCCGTGATCATCGACCGGCCCCAGCGGCTGGTGCAACTCGATGTACGCACCGTGTGGCAGCCGCTTGATAATGCCGGTCTCGATTCCGTGCTCGAGCACGTCGCGGTCACTGCGTTGCAGGGCCACGGCCCACCGGTAGGTGATGAAGAACACCAGGGGCGGAATCACCAGCATGCCGATCCGACCGATCCAGGTCGTCGCATTCAGCGAGATATGGAACGTGTAGGCGATGATGTCGTTCATCGCGCTGAACGTCAGTACCACGTAGAACGCGATCGCCATCGCCCCGATGCCGGTACGCACCGGAACGTCACGCGGGCGCTGCAGCAGGTTGTGGTGGGCGTCATCCCCGGTGAACCGCCGTTCGAGGAACGGGTAGATGAAGAGCAGCAGGAAGATCACGCCCATCAGAACCGCCACCCACACCGCAGCCGGGATGGTGTGGTTGCCGAAATAGATCTCCCACGGCGGGAACAGCCGGATCAGGCCGTCGGTCCACATCATGTAGAAGTCAGGTTGGGAGCCGGCGGAGACCTGAGAAGGCTTGTAGGGGCCCAATTGCCAGATCGGGTTGATCTGGAGCAGGCCGCCCATCAGGCCGAGGATGCCGACGACGATGGCGAAGAAGCCGCCGGATTTGACCGCGAAGACCGGCATCACCCGGACGCCGACCACGTTGTTCTCGGTGCGCCCGGGGCCGGGGAACTGGGTGTGCTTCTGGAACCAGACCAGCGCGAGGTGCATGCCGATCAGGCCGAGCATGATCCCGGGGAACAGCAGGATGTGCACCGCGTACAGCCGGGGCATGATGATGTCGCCGGGGAAGTCACCGCCGAAGATTGCCCAGTGCATCCAGGTGCCCATCAGCGGGATGCCCAGCGTGATCGACGACAGCGCGGCCCGGATGCCGGTGCCTGAGAGCAGGTCGTCGGGCAGTGAGTAGCCGAAGAAGCCCTCGAACATGGCCAGAACCAGCAGCAGCGAGCCGATCACCCAGTTCGCCTCGCGAGGCCGCCGGAAGGCGCCGGTGAAGAAGATGCGAGCCAGGTGCACCATGATTGAGGCCGCGAACAGCAGTGCCGCCCAGTGGTGAACTTGGCGGACGAAGAGCCCACCGCGGACTTCGAAGCTGATGTTCAGAGCGGTCTCGTAGGCTCGCGACATCTGGATGCCGCGCAGCGGCTGATAGACGCCCTCGTAGGTGACGTGCGCCATGGAGGGGTCGAAGAACAGTGTCAGGTAGACGCCGGTGAGCAGCAGCACGATGAAGCTGTACATCGCAATCTCACCCAGCAGGAACGACCAGTGGGTGGGAAACACTTTGTTTAGTTGGCGGCGCAGGGCACCCGAGGGGTGGTACCGCGAGTCGAGGTTGTCGGCGACCTTGTCGATGCCGTCAGAAATGATTGTGCTCATGATCTGCGCTCCCAAAATGCCGGACCAACAGGTTCGATGAAGTCTCCGTTGGCGACCAGATATCCGTCTTTATCGATGGTAATGGGCAGTTGCGCCAGGGCTCGTGCGGCAGGACCGAAAATCGGGCGCGCGAAGTGCAGGGCGTCGAATTGGGACTGATGGCACGGGCACAGGATGCGGTAGGTCTGCTGCTCGTAGAGCGACGACGGGCAGCCCAGGTGCGAGCAGACCTTCGTGTAGGCGAACAGCTCACCAAAGTTGAAGCTCTCCTGGCCCTGACGCTTGACCACTCTTGGCATGTCGACGGGTTTGATGCGGATCAGCATCACCGGATTGCGCACCCCCATCGAGATGTGGGTCAGCAGCTCGTGCGACTCCACCGTGGTGCCGTCGCCGTCCTCCTCGCGCCAGGGGAACACGGTTTCCATGCCGCCGGCGTCGAGGTCCTCGGGACGCATCTTCACGAACGGAGATTCACCGGGCCTGCCGGTGGCGCGTCCCAGGAAGATCGTCTCGCCGTTGAACCGGGGCGTCCAGTCGGACGTCCACAGCACCGCCTTGAGGCCGTTCGCGGTCGGCACCACCGGCTTCCACGGGTTCTTGATGATGCCGCCCAACCCGGCTACCAGGGTGCCCAGACCGAAGGCGCCAAGCCCGATGCCGAGCGACAGTCCAATGAGCTTGCGCCGCTTGATTGTTGAGTCATCGAACGCTCCCACCAGGTTGGCTGCCGCGGTTCTGCGGTCCAACTCCGACGACTGACCATCGTGGCGCTGCTGGATGGAGATCTCTTCGGGGATGAACCTCTTCTGGTAAAGCACCGCGCCGACGCCGATGGCCAGGATGGACAGGCCGAAGGTCACGCCATAAATCGGGGTGGCCAACGTGTAGAGGAAATTACCCTCGGCGCCGTTGGGCTTGTACTGCCACGGCCAGAACAGGAACGCCAGCAGCAGGGCGAAGCCCATCGCACCGGCGAAGAGTAACCAGAGTGCGACGCCCCGTTCGGCGCGTTTCTCGGCCCGGGTGCCTTCGACCGGCCACCGCGACTCCTTCAGGACGGTTTCGACGCCGTCCATCCGGCCGCCAAGTTGGACCAGCTCCTGGGTGGACATGGCGGCGAGGTCCTCGTCGGCTGGCCGGGCCACGGGGTCGTCCCCAGCACTCATGATCGTGCTCCGATCCACATCGCCGCGGCGACGGCGGCGACGATCCCGACCGCGAATATCGCGATGCCCTCCGGCGCCGGTCCGAAACCGCCGAGGCCGTAACCGCCGGGGTTGAGCGTGTCGCTCGACGTCTTCACGTAGGCGATGATGTCCCGCTTGGCCTCCGGCGAGAGTTGACGATCGGAGAACTTCGGCATGTTCTGCGGACCGGACAGCATCGCCGTGTAGATCTGCGCGGGGGTGGCCGGATCCAGCACCGGCGCGAATTTGCCCGACGACAGTGCGCCGCCACGGCCGGTGAAGTTGTGACAGGACGCGCAGTTGAGCCGGAACAGGTCCCCGCCGCGGGCGACGTCGTTGCCGATCAGTGACGCCTCGGCGATCTGGCCGTTGGCATCCCGGGGAGCAATCGGTCCGCCACCCATGCTCTGGATATAGGCGCCGAGCGCGTCGACCTGGGGTTCGTCAAAGATCGGCGTCTTGCGCATGGCCTGGGCCTCGTTGCGCATCATCGGCATCCGGCCGGACGACACCTGGAAGTAGACCGCCGCCTCACCGACGCCGACCAGACTGGGTCCGCGGGCCTCGACGCCCTGCAGGTTGAGGCCGTGACAGGTGATGCACGCAGTTTCGTAAAGCTGCTGGCCGGTGCGCAGCAGTGCCGACTGCGACTGATCTGCGACGGCCACCTGCGGCCGTGGCGTGAGCGTCGCGGCCAGTAGGCCGGCCAGTCCCAGGCCGAACACCAGAAGCACTGCCGCCGACAGCCGGCGCCGAAACCGACGTCGTGACCTGCCGTGCATGCGGGACTCAATCCTGAGCATCGCACCCCTTCTCATCAGCGGGTTTCGCATCATCGGACGAAGTAGATCGTGGCGAACAGGGCGATCCAGACGATGTCGACGAAGTGCCAGTAGTAGGACACCACGATTGCCGCAGTCGCCTGCGCGGGGGTGAACTTGCTCATCGTGGTGCGCGCTAGTAGCAGCACGAAGGCCACCAGCCCGCCGATCACGTGCAGGCCGTGGAATCCGGTGGTCAGGTAGAACACGCTGCCGTAGGCGCTGCTGGCGATGGTGGTGCCCTCGTGAACCAGGTGCACGTATTCGTAGCCCTGACCCAGGACG
This sequence comes from uncultured Actinomycetes bacterium, assembly GCA_903911165.1. GTDB lineage: Bacteria > Actinomycetota > Actinomycetes > Mycobacteriales > Mycobacteriaceae > Mycobacterium. Next base: position 11,536 of record CAIWCQ010000242.1, read on the forward strand.
AAGAACAAGCCCATGAGCAGAGTGATCAGGTACCAGCGTCGCAAACCGAAGACATCGCCGCGCTCGGCGGCGAACACTCCCATTTGGCAGGTGAACGACGACGCGATCAGCACCAGGGTCACCGGGACCGCCAGGGCGAGGTTCAATTCGGTGGGCGGCGGTGGCCAGCTCCCGCCCGACTGCGCGCGTGCAGTGAAGTACATCGCGAACAACCCGGCAAAGAACATCAACTCGCTCGACAGCCAGACAATGGTGCCCACACTGACCATGTTCGGCCGGTTCAGCGAATGCACACGGGAGGTGATCGCAGTCCCGGATGTGCCAGTAGCGCTCGTCACGACGCAAGTATGACGCTTTGTAGTTAAGTAGGTATAGCCAGGGGCCGAATTGGTCACAAATTGTTCTAGGGCCGGGTTCCCGGGGGCTGTTTTCGGGCCGGCTTCCCGGGGGTCGTCCGGGGGTTGCCCGCCGGGTGCCGGTCGGGCGGTGTGAGACGATCCGGCAGTGATATCGCCGACTGCCGAGCCTGGTCCCGAACCTGTGACCAGCACCTGGCCCCAAGTTCTAGGGAGGTTGACCGCCGGTTCCGAACTCGCCGCCGGCCAGGCAGCGTGGGCGATGGAGCAAATCATGACCGGGGAGGCGACGGCAGCCCAGATCGCGGCCTTCGGCGTGTCGATGACGATGAAGCGCCCGAGTGCCGCAGAGGTGCGCGATCTGGCCGACACCATGCTGGGCTTTGCGCTTCGGGTGCCGACTGAGGCGATCGGCACCGACACCGTCGACATCGTCGGGACCGGAGGTGATCACTCCAACTCCGTCAACCTCTCGACGATGGCCGCCGTGGTGGTCGCGGCGGCCGGACTGCCGGTCGTCAAGCACGGAAACCGCGCGGCCTCGTCGCGCAGTGGCGGCGCCGACATGCTGGAGGCGCTGGGGTTGCGAATCGACCTCGGACCCGAGCAGGTCGCCCGGTGCGTCGCCGAGGTGGGAATCGGGTTCTGCTTCGCTCCGGTTTTCCACCCGTCCTACCGGTACGCGGGGCCGCCACGCCGCGAGATTGGCGTGCCGACGGTATTCAATCTGCTTGGGCCGCTTACGAATCCAGCACGTCCGCGAGCCGGTTTGATCGGCTGCGCATTCCCGGACCTGGCAGAGGTGATGGCGGGTGTTTTCGCCGCTCGCGGGGCGAGTGTTCTGGTGGTGCGTGGCGATGACGGGCTCGATGAGTTGACCACCACCACCACCAGCACCGTGTGGCGGGTGCGGGCCGGCGCCGTGGACACCCTTGCTTTCGACCCACTTGACTTCGGAATCGCTCGGGCCCAATCCGGCGATCTCGTCGGCGGGGATGCACAGGCCAATGCCGAGCAGGCACGCGCGGTGTTCGCCGGATCCACCGGCGCGGTCCGCGACGCGGTCCTACTCAACGCGGCCGGCGCCATCGTCGCTCATGCCGGACTAGCCGGCGTTGGCGAATGGCGGCCCTCCTGGGAGAGCGCCCTCGACCGTGCCGCCACGGCGATCGATTCCCGGGCGGCGGAGCGTCTGGTCGAGCGCTGGGCGCGCTTCACCCAGGAAGTCTGATCCGCCGCCGCGCGCGGCAAGCAGTTCCGATGCCGCGTGTTGAGCCGAGCGCGCAGTGGCGGCCCATTCAAGCCACATTCCGGCTGAATGGATTGGCGAGGCGAAAGTGCCTGCGGCAGCAACGATTCGAACACCGGGTGCGGCCAGCCAGCGCGCGATCAACGCGGTCTCTTCGACCAGCGCACCGCCCAGCGGCGCCTGGTGCGGCAGTACCACCTGGGCACTGCTGCGCAGTGCCGCGATCACCGGCATTGGTGGGACATGCGCGCCGGCGCAGCCCGCGCCGGCCAGCTGGCCGTGTCTGATGATCGCCAACTGCCATCCACCCGCGCCATCGGGTGCCGCGGCGACGAGTTCGGAGACCGCGGCCAGCGCACTCAGTCGCTGACCACGCCAGAGCGCCTCCACGGCATCCGCCGTCAGGTCCCGTAGCCGGGCAGCGCTCTCAAAACGCCCGCGCTGTGCCAACTCGGTGACGCCGAGCACAGCCGCCCCAAGAGCGGCGTTGTCATACCCGTCGATCACATCTGCTGCCCGCGCCGGCCCGGCGGCGTAGTCCCCGGCGCAGACTCCCCGCGGCGCCGGGCACGGCGACACTTCCCGCTCTGGGCAGGCCGGGCCGTGCTCGCCGCCCGCCCCGATCCGTGCGGTGCACGTGCGAACGCCGGTGAACCGCGCCAGCAGGCTGGCTGTGTCGGACGCCTGCGCACGCGAACGAAACGGGCCGATGGCGCGGGTGAGGCGGGGCGTGCGGACACACGACAGCCGTGGGAAGGCTTCATCGGTCAGCACCACCCACCACCATCGGTGCGGAAAGCGCGACCGGCGGTTGTACGGCGGTGCGTGGGCGGCCAGCAGACGCAACTCACGCACGCCTGCCTCCAGAGTGTGGGCGCACTCGACATGGTCGACCGCTGTCGCGAGGGCGACCATCTCGGAGATACGTTTTCGCGGATCTGCTCCGGTGAAGTACTGGCCCACCCGCCGGTGCAGGTTGGTCGCCGTGCCGACGTAGAGCACCTCGGCCGATGGCCCGCGAAACAGATAGACACCGGGGCGGTGCGGTAATCCGCGAGCCAGGGCCCTCTTTTTGCGCTGTGCGCCAGATGATTTCGGTGCAAGCGAACTTAGCTCTTGATAAGTCGTCACACCCTGATTGCCCACGCGTTCGATCAGCGCATGGAGTACGTCGACGCAAGCGCGGGCGTCATCGAGGGCGCGGTGGTTGGGTTCGGTGGTCGATCTCAGCAGCGTCGCCAGCGCGGACAGTCGGACGCTGGGCGCCTCCTCGCGGCTCAACACCCGGCGCGCCAGTCGGACCGTGCACAGCACCGGCGGTCCGGGCCAGTCGATCTCGCATTGCTGGGCCGCGGCTTTGAGGAACCCGATGTCGAAGCTTGCGTTGTGGGCCACCAGCACCGCGCCGCGGGCGAACTCCAGGAACATCGGCAGCACCGCCGAGATCACCGGGGCGTCGCGCACCATCGCGGTGTCGATCCCGGTGAGTTCGACGATCTGCGGCGGGATTGACCGCTGTGGGTCGACCAGGGTGGCGAACTCGCCGATGATCTCCCCGCCGCGCACCTTGACCGCACCGATCTCGGTGATCGCGTCGCGGGTTCCGTCCGGGCCGGCCTGCGCGCGCGACCCGGTGGTCTCGAGATCGACCACCACGAACGTGGTCTCGCATAGCGACGTCTCGCCGGCGACGTCGGCGAAGCTCAGCTGGTGCTGCGCGCGGGGTGCGGCCACGGTGATCGACGTTAAGCCCGGCCACCGACAGTCTGGTCGCGCGACACCCCCGAAAATGCACGTGCCGCGTGAGCGGAAAACATGTCGGTGGCCGTGGCTAGCGTGCGGGCAGCCGGAAAACACCGGAGCGTGCGAGCATCGTGGAGGAGAACCCTTATGAGCCAGGACCCGGATGCGGCAGAGCCGGTGATCATCGACTGTGACGACTGCGCGGTCCGGGGTCCGGGGTGCCGGGATTGCGTGGTCAGCGTGTTGCTCGGTGTTCCCGAGAGCCTGCTCGAGGACGAGCGGGCGGCGTTGGAAGTGCTCGCCGAAGCAGGTATGGCACCCCGGCTGCGACTGGTCCCGATACGTCGTAATCCCGGTTCACCGCTGGCCGGATAGCGCTGGAGTCGGGCCCGTCGGGCAGTGGCTGGTGTGACCGGTGTGGCTGAACGTTCGCTGAGACTTCGGGCCCGAGGTTGGACAAACCCGTTGCCATTTCGTAACCTTACCGAGACCTAAACGCATTTCGGCGAGTTGAGTCGACGGCAGTCAAAGGATCCCGCAACCGTGAAATTTGGCCGCAACTGTTTCACCAACCCCAATGCTCACAGATGGTTTACCGGTTCTCTCGCCGGTCTGATCGCCGCCGCCTGCGTCGTCACGCCAGCGGCCTTCGCCGATCCCGCCCAGGACGCCGTCGCCCAAATCGGCGAGCTTTCCCGGCAGGCTGAGCAGCTCACCGAGTCCATGCATGCGGCCCAGTTGGACCTCGACGCGAAGGTCCAGGCCTTGACCGACGCCGAGGCGGCCCACGTCAACGATGTCGCGGCGCTGGACGCCGCCAGGATCACCCTCGAGTCCTATCAGGGGGCGGTCAACAAGTTGGCCGCGTCGGTATACATGGGCGGCCGAACCGACGGGATGAACGCGATCCTGACAGTGGCCTCGCCGCAAGGCCTGATCGACAAAATGGCCGTTCAGAAGGTGATGGGCGCCGAAATGGCGGCCCAGATGAACAGCTTCCGGCAGCTCAGCGACGAGGCGCTCAGGATCGAGGCCGCCTCTTCGAACTCTGCCGCCCAGGCCAAGGCCGCCGCTGACGAAGCCGCCGCGGTCCGCGCCGAACTGCAGGGCAAGCAGTCGCAGCTCCAGGTTCAGATCGCCGCTGTGAAATCGCGTTACCAGGCCTTGACGCCCCCGCAACAGGTTGCGCTGGCGGCACCGGGCGCACCACTGCCGGCGGCTCTCGCCGCGCCCGAGCCGCCCGCGGCTCTCGCTGCACCTGAGCCGCCCGCGGCTCTCGCCGCACCCGAGCCGGAAGCCGGACCGCCTGTCGAAATCGCGGCCCTGGCAGCGCTGCCGTCCCCGGGTGCCGGAAGCGGCGCCGGCGCGACCGCCGTGCAGGCGGCACTGACCCGGATCGGTTCCCCGTATGTGTGGGGCGGCGGTGGGCCGGGTGCCTTCGACTGCTCCGGACTGGTGCAGTGGGCGTTCGCTCAAGCCGGTGTGTTCCTGCCACATTCGAGCTACGCGCTCGCCGCCGGTGGTCAATCGGTGTCCGTCGACCAGATGCAGCCCGGCGACGTTGTCACGCAGTACTCCGACGCCTCGCATGTCGGCATCTATGTCGGCGACGGCCTGATGGTGCACGCCTCCACCTACGGGATCCCGGTTCGCGTCGAGTCGGTCTACAACTCCCCGATCTACAACGTCCGTCGGTACTGAACCCACCGCCGGTGGGCGGCCGGCGAACCGAATCCGTTGGTCCCGACTGGCCGGGGTTGTATTGGTCGCCGAGTTGGCCGGCGGGTCTGCGCTGATCGCCATTGGCCCCGCCGCGGCACGTTCACCGTCGGCCCTGCCGCCTGCGGTGTCGGCATCTGCACCACTGGTGGTCGGTGACGGCCGCCATGACCATGGCGTCAGGGTCCACTTGGTCAGTCTCGGCGGGAGTAGTACCGATGCCGTACTCGCGCGCGTCGGCGTCGCGATCGGTGACGCCGTCGGCGCCGTGGAACGGTTCTGGGGCACCGACGTCCAGCGCGAGATCGTCGTGGTCGCCACCGATTCCGAGGAGCAATTCGTCGAATACGCCCGACTGGATCCCGACCGGGGATGGACGGATATCGCCGCCGTCGCTGTCGCCGACGATGTCGATTATATCGGCCGCACAGCATCCGGACAGCGGATTATTCTTGCCCCCGGCGCGTCGGCGATGAGCGACGCCGCATTGCGAATCGTATTGGCGCATGAGCTTTTTCACCTCGCGGCCCGAACCGAGACCGCGCTGGATGCGCCGCGTTGGCTGACCGAAGGGGTAGCGGATTTTGTCGCGCGTCCGCCGACTGCGATTCCCGTCGGCGCCACTGCCGTCCTGCCGTCGGATGTCGAGTTGGAGACCAGCGGAGCCGATCTTGCGGAGGTCTACGACCGGGCGTGGTGGTTCGCTCGCTTTGTCGCCGACAGCTACGGCGCCGGAACGCTTCGACGGCTCTACGCGGCGGCCTGCGGACCCGGCCATTCGGACCTGACCGCGGCGGTCCGCCAGGTGATCGGCACCGATCTGGCTGACCTACATCGTCGGTGGGGCGAGTGGATGGTTCGGGAGTCTCGCCCCTGATGACGCGAATCTTGTTGGTGACCAACGACTTTCCGCCGCGGCGCGGTGGTATCCAGTCCTATCTCGAACAGTTCGTCCGCCGCCTGGTCAGCGCCGGTGATGAGCTGACGGTCTATGCGCCGCGGTGGAAGGGCGCGCCGGACTACGACCGCGCGGCACCGTTCGTCGTCGTCCGTCACCCCGGCACGCTGATGCTGCCCGAGCCGGGAGTGGACCGGCGGATGCGCGGGTTGATTCGTGAACGCGGCATCGAGACCGTGTGGTTCGGCGCCGCCGCGCCACTGGCCCTGCTTGCATCGCGAGCCCGCAGTGCCGGCGCCGCACGCGTCGTGGCCAGCACCCACGGTCACGAGGTGGGATGGTCGATGCTGCCCGGGGCGCGGTCGGCGCTGCGGCGGATCGGCGCCGACACCGACGTGATCACCTACGTCAGCCGCTATACCCGCGACAGATTCGC
>CAIWCQ010000243.1 GCA_903911165.1 uncultured Actinomycetes bacterium
CCGTGCGCGCCAAGCTGGATGCCGGCCAGGGTGCCGCGGATCTCGACAACGACCTGATGGTGGGGGCCGCGCTGCTGGAACGGGCCGCCACCGGCGTGCCGCGCGGCGAACGCGCGCCACTGCTGGCGGCGGCCGAGGCGTTGCGCACACCGGGCGATACCCTGACCCGCGCCGCACCGGCTCTGGCCGACACAACCACCGCACTGCTCGAGGCCTATCCGCTACGAGACCTGGTGACCCGGGGCGACGCCTACGGCGTGTGGGTGGATCGTCCACTTGCCCGGTGCGGCGCCTGGTACGAACTTTTCCCACGATCCACCGGCGGCTGTGACGCGGCCGGGCAGCCGGTGCACGGCACGTTCGCCACCGCCGCCGCCTCGCTTGGCCGGATAGCGGCAATGGGATTCACCGTCGTGTATCTGCCGCCGATCCATCCGATCGGAACCGTGCACCGCAAGGGCCCCAACAACTCCGTGACCGCGGATCACGATGACGTCGGCTCGCCGTGGGCGATCGGCAGCGCGCAGGGCGGCCACGACGCCGTCCACCCCGAACTCGGTACGATCTCCGACTTCGACGCCTTCGTCGCCGCCGCCGCCGATCTCGGCATGGAGGTGGCCCTGGATCTTGCACTGCAGTGCGCACCGGACCACCCGTGGGCCACCAGCCACCGGCAGTGGTTCACCGAGTTGCCCGACGGCACCATCGCCTACGCGGAGAACCCGCCCAAGAAGTACCAGGACATCTATCCGCTGAACTTCGACATCGACGCGGCCGGGCTTTCCGGAGAGGTGCTGCGGGTGGTGCGGTACTGGATCGGCCACGGTGTGCGGATCTTCCGGGTAGACAACCCGCACACCAAACCACCGGATTTCTGGGCCTGGCTGATCAGCGAGGTCAAGGCCGCCGACCCAGATGTGTTGTTCCTCTCGGAGGCCTTCACGCGTCCGGCCCGGATGTACGGTCTGGCCAAACTCGGTTTCACCCAATCGTATTCGTACTTCACCTGGCGGACGGCGAAGTCGGAACTTGAGGAGTTCGGTCGCCAGATCGCCGAGCACGCCGACTACGCCCGGCCCAACCTTTTCGTCAACACCCCGGACATCCTGCATGAGAGCCTGCAGCACGGCGGTCCGGGAATGTTCGCCATCAGGGCCGTGCTGGCGGCCACGATGGGCCCGGCGTGGGGCGTGTACTCCGGCTACGAACTTTTCGAGAACGCACCGGCCCGGCCGGGAAGTGAAGAGTATATGGATTCTGAGAAGTACCAGCTGCGGCCGCGGGATTTCGCCGCGGCGATCGCCGAGGGCCGCTCATTGGAGCCGTTCATCGCTCGGCTCAACGAAATTCGCCGACTCCATCCGGCCCTATGCCAGTTGCGGACCATCCGATTCCACGCCGTCGACAACGAGGCGCTCCTGGCCTACAGCAAGTTCGACCCCGGCACCGGGGACACCGTGCTGGTGGTGGTCACCCTCAATCCCTTCGGCGCCGAACAAGGCACCGTCTGGCTGGACATGGGCGCACTGGGGATGGCTCCGTGGGACCGGTTCTGGGTCCGCGAGGAGATCACCGGCGAGGAATACCAGTGGGGCCGTGAGAATTTCGTACGGCTGGAACCGGCCCGGGCTGTCGCCCACATCCTCAATATGCCGCCGATCCCGCCCGAGCAGCGGGCACCTCTGCTGCGCCGGGAATGAGCACCGCGCACCTCGCGCCCGATCCGGCGGATCTGGCCCGTCTGATCGCCGGGGCGCACCACGACCCGCACGCCATCCTGGGTGCGCACGAGTACGGCGAGCAGACCGTGATCCGGGTACTGCGTCCGCATGCCACGGCGGTGGCGGCTCTCATCGGCGGCGAGCGCTACCCGATGACCCCCATCGACTCCGGGCTGTATGCGGTGTCGTGCCCATTCGTCGACCTCGTCGATTACCGACTCGAGGTCAGCTATCCGGGCGCCGACGGAAAGCCGGGCGTCCAGAATGTCGCCGACGGCTACCGATTTTTGCCGACCCTCGGCGAGGTGGACCTGCACCTGTTCACCGAGGGCCGCCACGAACGACTGTGGGAAATTCTCGGTGCCCATCCGCGTAGTTTCACCACACCCGACGGCGTGGTCGACGGAGTGTCCTTCGCGGTGTGGGCACCGAATGCCAAGGGCGTGAACCTGATCGGTGAGTTCAACGGCTGGGACGGCTATGACGCCCCAATGCGGGTGCTGGGCTCATCTGGGGTCTGGGAGGTGTTCTGGCCGGGCTTCGCCACCGACGGTCTTTACAAGTTCCGGGTGCGCGGAGTGGACGACTCGGTGACCGATCGGGCCGACCCGATGGCATTCGCCACTGAGTTACCGCCACGCACCGCATCCAGGGTGTTCGTCTCGAACTACTCCTGGAACGACGCGACGTGGATGACCGCACGTGCCCGCGCGAACCCGGTGTCACAAGCGATGAGCACCTACGAGGTGCACCTAGGTTCGTGGCGTCCCGGTCTGAGCTACCGCGAATTGGCCGAGCAACTCGCCGATTACGTTGTGGCCCAAGGCTTCACTCACGTCGAACTGCTGCCGGTTGCCGAACATCCGTTCGGTGGATCATGGGGCTATCAGGTGACGTCCTATTACGCGCCGACGTCACGATTCGGCGACCCCGATGATTTTCGTTTCCTTGTCGACGCCCTGCACGCCGCCGGGATCGGGGTGATCGTGGACTGGGTGCCCGCGCACTTCCCGAAGGACACCTGGGCGCTGGGCCGCTTCGACGGCACGCCACTCTACGAGCATGCCGACCCACGCCGCGGCGAGCAACTCGACTGGGGCACCTACGTGTTTGACTTCGGCCGCCCGGAGGTACGCAACTTCCTGGTGGCCAACGCCCTGTACTGGTGCGGCGAGTTCCACATCGACGGCCTCCGCGTCGATGCGGTGGCCTCGATGCTCTATCTGGACTATTCCCGCCCGTCCGGTGGTTGGACACCGAACGTCTACGGCGGCCGGGAGAACCTCGAGGCCGTGCAGTTCATCCAGGAGATGAACGCCACCGTGCACAAGATCATCCCCGGTGTCGTCACCATCGCCGAGGAGTCCACTTCCTGGCCCGGTGTGACCAGGCCGACAAACATTGGCGGCCTTGGCTTTTCAATGAAGTGGAATATGGGTTGGATGCACGACACCCTGGACTACATGAGCCGCGATCCGATCTACCGCAGCTATCACCACCATGAGATGACGTTCTCCATGCTGTACGCGTTCAGCGAGAACTACGTACTGCCGATCAGCCACGACGAGGTGGTGCACGGCAAGGGCACGCTCTGGACCCGGATGCCGGGCAACGACCATGTCAAGGCCGCCGGCCTGCGCGCACTGTTGGCCTACCAGTGGGCGCACCCCGGCAAGAAGCTGCTGTTCATGGGCCAGGACTTCGGCCAGCGCGCCGAGTGGTCCGAGGAGCGCGGGTTGGACTGGTTCCAACTCGACGAGCAGGGCTTCTCCGGCGGCATTCAGCGCTTCATGGCCGACGTCAACGCCGTTTATCGCAGCCGTCCGGCGCTGTGGAGCCAGGACTCGCGGCCGGAGGGCTACTCCTGGATCGACGCCAACGATTCGGCGAGCAATGTGCTGAGCTTTCTGCGCTGGGGCACCGACGGCTCAGTCCTGGCCTGTGTGTTCAACTTTGCCGGCGCCGAGCACGGCAGCTACCGGCTCGGACTGCCCAGCGC
>CAIWCQ010000244.1 GCA_903911165.1 uncultured Actinomycetes bacterium
CGCGGGAGGCGAACCGGGGTGTCGGAGTCTGAGAGTGGAGCTGAGGGGAATCGAACCCCTGACCTTCTCGATGCGAACGAGACGCGCTACCAACTGCGCTATAGCCCCTTGATCGCTTGCAGGCTACCAGTCGGGAAACGGCTTGACCCTACTGCCCGGCCGCCCTCGGCAGGTCATGGCGGCGACTGTAGGCGACCTCGTCGAGGTGTTCGAAGACGGGATCCTCGTCGTCGATGTCCAGCACTACCGATCCGGGTCGGCTCAACCGGGACGGAAACTCTTCAGCGTCGAGGTTGTAGTCCCGATCGCGGCCGTAGTCCCGAGCACGGTCATAGTCCCGAGCACGGTCATAGTCCCGAGCACGGTCGTAGTCCCGATCGGTCCGCCGCTGCGGGGCACGGTCCACTGGGCGCGAGCGCGCCGTCCGCTGTTGGCGCTGGCGACGGATCTGCGCCTCGATCCGGGTCTGGCGTCGCAAATACGCCAGGTACAGCACCGTCACGGCGGCAGTTGCACCGCCGGCCCACCACAGCCCAGGGTTGACGGCGAACGACGCCACCGCGGTGCCGACCATGAGCATCGACATTGTGATCAGCACGCGCATCCGGAACCGGTATTTGCGGGCGCTCACCGCGGCCGCGGCGGACGTGTCGAGGCGTCGTTGCCGGTTGCCGGGCCGCGATGCGACTGCCACCGGTTCGGCGTCGGCCTCTGCCTCGTCGGGTTCTTCGACCTCCAGGCCCGACGTGTCGTCGATGTATTCATAGGTGTCGTCGGCGAGCTCCCCCGAGGCCTCATCGAGGGACTGCGGCTCGGCCACCGGATCGGTAATCGGTTCGGCAACCGGGTCGATGATCGCTTCTCCCGCCGCGGCCGCAGAAGGCATTGACTCGGTCTCGGCCTCCGATTCAGATCCGACGGGTAGCGCCCCGGAGTTCTCGTCCACCACGTCGACGTCGAGGTACACCGGTTGGGTTTGTGCCTCCTCGACCATGCCGGAGCGATTCGCCATGGCCATGACCATCGCCGACTGGGATCGCGCTCCGGACCGGGCAGCCCGGACGGCCTCGTCGTACTCCTCGACCTCGTCGAGTTCATCGGAGAAATCGTCGTCGCGTTGCCAGTCCGGATCGTGGCGGTGACCGGTCGCCGGGCCGCCTCGCCTGACCAGGCGGGACCTGGCCTCACCGTCGAGCACCCGGGTGGCCAGGGCGACATCGCTCGTCCGGCGGACCGTCTCGCGCTTGTTGATGAGCATCGGCACCAAAACAAAGAGCCAAAGCACCACGAGTGAGATCCACAGTAGTGACTGGGGGATGCTTGGCATGTGGCCTGCTCCTTTCCCCTTCAGGCTAGGTCTGCGACGTCCGCGCCCGGTAGCGGCGCGCCGAGGCAATTACACACGTGTAATTCCAGGATGACAAGCACCAACAGCCCCAAATGTCACATTCGTACCACTGCGGGTCTCGGCGACGCCGCCGTCAGATGCGCTGGGCGAGCCCTCGGCGAACCAATTGGGCCGCGGCCGAACCCTCGATCTCCTCGGCGGTGACGGCCACCAGAAGGTGGTCCCGCCAAGCGCCGTCGACGTCGAGATACCGCTTGAGCAGGCCCTCCTCCCGAAAACCCACTTTGGCCAGCACCCGGCGACTCGCCGCGTTCTCCGGACGGACGGTGGCTTCGACGCGATGCAGCAGCACCGGCCCGAAACAGTGGTCCAGGCCCAGGGCCAGCGCGCCGGTCGCCACGCCGCCGCCGGTGACTGCGCTGGCCACCCAGTACCCGATCCAGGCGGATCGCAATGCGCCATGGGTGACGTTGCCGATCGTTAACTGGCCGCAGAAACTACCGTCGACTTCTATCGCGTATGGCAGCATTCGCCCTTTGCGGGCCTCCGAACGCAGGCCCGAATACATGGCCGGCCATGCCGAAATGGTATGTCGCGCAAGCCAATCGACTTCCGCGGTAGGTTCCCAGGGTTCCAGTTTGTCGCGCTCAGCCGCGCGGGTGCGACTCCACTGGCCACCATCGCGCATCCGCATCGGCCGCAACCGGACAGTACCGGCGGCCACCCGCAACGGCCCGACCGTGGCCGGCCAACCCGGGTGCGCGGTGCCGCTCCCCCACCAGTTCATCGACGACCGTCAGCCGCGTTGGGCCAGGAAGGCGACGTCGACGAACTCGCCGGCCTCGATCTCCACGACGTCGCTGGGCACCATGACCAGACAGTTCGCCTCAGCCAGCGACGCCAGCAGGTGCGACGATCCGCCCGGGGCGTCACCGATCGCCTCGACCAGGTAGTCACCGCTGTCCTGGTCGCGGAGGAGTTGTCCGCGTAGGAACCCCTTACGGCCGGGCACCGATTCGATCCCCTTGAGGGTGCGCGCGCGGATCACCCGGCGGATAGCCTGTCGCTTGCCCAGCGAGAGCCGGATCAGTGGGCGCACCATCACCTCGAACACCACCAGCGCACTGACCGGATTAGTCGGCAGCAGAAACGTCGGAACACCTTCCGGGCCAAGTTGTCCGAAGCCCTGTACCGATCCGGGGTGCATGGCGATCCGGGTGACCTCCATGTCGCCGAGCCCGGAGAGCACGGCGCGGAGATTCTCCGCGGCCCCACCACCGACCGCCCCGGCGATCACCACGACCTCGGCGCGGTTGAGTTGGCTCTCGACGACGTCGCGCAACTCCGAGCCGACGGCACTGACGATCCCGATCCGGCTCACCTCCGCGCCGGCATCGCGGGCGGCGGCGGCCAGCGCGTAGGAGTTCACGTCGTATACCTGGCCATTGCCGGGCGTACGGGAGATGTCGACGAGTTCCCCGCCCACACTCATCACCGTCACCCGCGGCCGCGGGTGCACCAGGACCCGCTCCCGGCCCACCGCGGCCAGCAGTCCGACCTGGGCGGGACCGATGATCGCGCCGGAGCGCACCGCCACGTCCCCGGGTTGGACGTCATCGCCCGCTCGGCGCACGTAGGCACCCGAACGCACCCCGCGCAGTACTCGCACCCTCGACTGTCCCCCGTCGGTCCACCGCAGGGGCAGCACCGCGTCGGCCAGCGTGGGCATCGGCGCACCCGTCTGCACCCGCGCGGCCTGCTTGGGCTGCAAACGGCTCGGCGTGCGGTTGCCCGCCTC
>CAIWCQ010000245.1 GCA_903911165.1 uncultured Actinomycetes bacterium
ATTCGGCGGCGTACTTACTGCCGGCCTTGACAACGAAGACCGTGTTGATCGGTTCTTGCATGGTCTTAGCGCCCGGAGTGTCCGACGTGCAGTTCGCCGACGTGGAGCCTGCGCCGCAGTAGGGCAGACCCACCCAGTCGGCTACCTGTCCGGCTTTGTTGATCATCCACTGGCCCAGAAGCCCATAGGGGGTGTCGGTAGTGGAATCCGGATTTGGCGGGCTCACCGCGTAGGCCGGGGGGATAGCGGGCTCCGCGGTTGCCGACGCGGTCGGGGGGGTGACCGCCGGAGCGGGCAGGGTGACCGCGATCGTCGACGGCTCGGTCAGCGCGGCGACGTTCCGAGCGGCGACCGCCGACACCGGTCGCGCATCGGTGATCGCTCGGGCCAGGTCAGGAGCCGACGACCGCGCGCGCACCCGCGTCAACGCGGTGACCGGATCCGATGTGACGGCGGCGGCGCCTCTCGAGCCGCGCTTGGGCGCGGGAGCTGAGTCTGCGCTGGCTGCCGCGGAGCCTCGGGTGTCCGGTCCCGCGGTATCGGCGCCGGCGACCGCGGTGCCGCCGAAGATGGCCACACCCACGCCCAGCGCCGCGGCAATGCCACCGACGCGGCCTACATACTGTCCTGCTCTCATAAGTTTGACCTCCTGATGTGGTCCTGCCGAGTGGCAAAGCGTTGGGTGAAAACGTACGCGCCGAAAACCTTGCCGGCTGGGGTTTTCCGGGAATTCCGCGGCCGCAAGAGCTGGGGTGACTAGTCGATGAGGCCCAACTCGGCGAGCAGTTCCCAGTTGGCTATCAGCGCAGCGTAGCGCGGCCAACGGTGCTCGAGGTTGGGGCTCATGGCGCGCATCGCCGGCGGAAAGGCGTCGTAGGCGATGTCCCAATGGTGGGCGTGTGCCATCGCGATATGGGTGTTCATGCCGATCGGCAGAATGGCCTGCTTCTGGGTGAGCTGCATATCGTTGTTGGCGTCGGTCTGGCTGAGTCGCACAGCGTCCATGAATTGGATGTTGGGTACCTCCAGTGGGACGGTTGCCCCGGTAAGAGCGAAGATCGGCATACCCAGGCCGTCCAGGTACTCGGCGTGCTTCTTGTTGAACGCTTCGCGGACGTCAGTGCACAGGTCTTTTAGCGCCCCCTTGACGTCGTACTGGTCGAACCGGTGCACGCCGACCTGGCCCCCCATGGCCGGGCTGATCACCGACAACAATGTGCTGACGTACTCGTAGGTGCCTTCGGTTGGCAGGTCCTTGATCTGTCCGTAGACGCCGTCGGCGGTGAAGGAGCCGCCGACCGCGCCGCCCCAGGTGAACACGCCCGCGATCCGGTCGTTGTACTCGGGGTGGTTGACCAGGAACGACAGGATGTCCGGGGAGCCTTTGCTGTAGCCGAGCATAAAGACCTTCGCAGGCGGCTGCGGGTTCTCGATCGGGCGCATCAGGGCGTCGAGACCCTCGCCCCGGAACGCCGCCTCGATATCGGCCTCATTGGCCTTGCAGGACCGCATCGGGTGCACGTCGGCCCGGATTGTGCGCCAGCCCCGGTCCTTGTACAGCTGGTCGGCCTCCACCGGAAAGGCATGGGCGTCAGCATGCAGCAGTCCGGTGAGTAGCCCGCCGCACAGCATCAAGGTGGTGTTCTCGATCGAGTCGTACTGTGCTGCAGGCATTTCCGCCTGCCATTCGCTGTTGGGTACGTCCTTGAGGAAACGGTCGGCGATGGCTTGGCGCGGGTTGGACTTCTTCAGAAACGGCGGCAGCGGAACCGGTGCGAGCAATGCAGGCTTGGAGGCGTACTCCAGTGCTGCGTTGTCCTTGACCGCAGCCTGCAAAAACAGGTCGCGCCAGCGTCTACCGATCCACCCTTTAATCCACGGGTCCTTGACGGTGGTGGGATTGAGCGAGACTAGTTCGCGGACTCCTTCGATGACGGACAAGTAGTCGCCGGCATCCTCGCGCTCGGCCAGGTCGCGGGTTAGTTCGGTGGTCTGCATGCTCATGGAGAAAATGATCAGCCACACGAGCGCCCGACGAGGGCGGGACGGGACATTCCGTTATGGAAGTTTGTCCGGTCCGTGCGGCACGCGTCTCAGAACTTATGTTGCGGCCCTTCGGCTCTGCGGTAGGCGGTACTCGCGTAGCGCATTGGGGTCCTGAGGTGCCGTTTCGACAAAACAGAAAGCCGCCTCTGAACTGGTCAGAAGCGGCTTTCCGTATCGGGGTGGCTGACGGGACTCGAACCCGCGACAGCCAGGATCACAACCTGGTGCTCTACCAACTGAACTACAGCCACCATCGCCGCGTGGTGCGGCGGTTTGAGTCTAGCCGCTCTCGGGTTCGACGGCCGAATCAATATCCTGCGGTCCGCCGCCTGGTAGATCCAACTCGACGACGGCGTCGGCGATCTCGCTGGTGGACGGCCCCGGTGGCGGAATGAAGGCGATACGGCGGTAGTACCGCAGCTCGCGGATGGACTCCTGGATGTCCGCCAACGCCCGGTGCGCGAGTCCCTTCTCCGGCTGCCCGTAGTAGATCTTCGGATACCACCGGCGGCACAACTCTTTGATCGAGCTGACGTCGATCATCCGGTAATGCAGGTACTCGTCGAGCGTGGGCATATCTCGGGCGAGGAATCCACGATCGGTGGCGATCGAATTTCCGGCCAGCGGGGCGGTTTTGGCCTGGGGGACGTGTGCGCGGATGTAGTCCAGCACCATCTCCTCGGCCGCCGGAACGCTGATGGTCGACGCCCGGACCTCCTCGGTCAGCCCCGAACTCCGGTGCATTCGGGCGACCACCTCGACCATCCCGTCGAGTGCCTCGTCGTCGGCGTGGATCACCACGTCGATGCCGTCGCCGAGGACATTGAGGTCAGCGTCGGTCACCAGTGCGGCGATCTCGATCAACTTGTCAGACTGCAGGTCCAGCCCGGTCATCTCGCAGTCGATCCACACCAGTTCATCCCGCACAGCGAATAACCCTAAGCCCCGGCGGCCCGCACGCATGGCTCACCCTCGTTCATTGCGTCCAGCGCAGTAGTCTCGTTCGCTATGACCGAACCAACCGGAACCCCCGCTCAGCAGATCGCCTCCGGCTACGCCACCACCGGTTCCGCCTTGGAACTGGGCTCGGTCATTGTGGACGGCGAGGTGGACCCCTCGGCGCAGATCCGCATCCCGCTGTCGATGATGAACCGCCACGGCCTGGTTGCCGGCGCCACCGGAACCGGTAAGACCAAGACCCTGCAGGTGATCGCCGAGCAACTCTCCGCCGCCGGTGTGCCGGTGGTGATGGCCGACTTCAAGGGCGACCTTTCCGGGCTGACGAGACCCGGGGAAGCAAACGAGAAAACCGCCCAGCGGGCCAAAGACACCGGCGACCAATGGGTGGGATCGCCCTTTCCGGTGGAGTTTCTCTCGCTGGGAACCGGCGGCATCGGGGTTCCGGTACGGGCAACGATCACTGCCTTTGGGCCGATCCTGCTGTCGAAAGTGCTCGGGCTCAACCAAACTCAGGAGTCCACGCTTGGCCTGATCTTCCACTGGGCCGACCAGCAGGGCCTTCCCCTTCTGGATTTGAAAGACCTCCGCTCGGTAATCACCCACCTCACCAGCGACGAGGGCAAAGAGCAGTTGAAGGCGATCGGCGGCGTGTCGGCACAAACCGCAGGGGTGATCCTGCGCGCGCTGATCAATCTTGAGGCCGCCGGCGGTGACACCTTCTTCGGCGAACCGGAGATCGAACCCGCTGACCTGTTGCGCGTCGACGAGCAGGGCCGCGGCATCATCACCCTTTTCGAAGTCGGTGAACAGGCTGCTCGGCCGGTGATGTTCTCGACGTTCCTGATGTGGGTGCTCGCCGATCTGTTCACCTACCTTCCCGAAGTCGGCGATGTCGATAAGCCCAAACTGGTGTTCTTCTTCGACGAAGCGCACCTGTTGTTCACCGACGCGTCCAAGGCGTTCCTGGCGCAGGTGGAGCAGACGGTGAAGTTGATTCGTTCCAAGGGCGTGGGGGTGTTCTTTTGCACCCAGTTGCCCACCGATGTGCCCAACGCCGTGCTCTCCCAACTCGGTGCTCGCATCCAGCACGCACTGCGGGCATTCACCCCCGATGATCAGCAGGCGCTGGCCAAGACGGTGCGTACCTATCCCAAGACCGCGTTCTATGACCTGGCAACCGATCTCACGGCGTTGGGCATCGGTGAGGCGATCGTCACCGTGCTGTCCGAGCGTGGCGCCCCAACGCCGGTGTCCTGGACCCGGTTGCGCTCGCCCCGGTCGTTGATGGACACCATCGGACCCGACTACATCAAGGCCGCCGCCCAGGCCAGCCCGCTGTTCCTCAAATACGGTGCGACCGTGGACCGCGAGTCGGCCTACGAGATGCTGGCCGCAAAGATGGCCCCGCCGGCATCCGACACCGGTGCGGTGTCAATGGATCTTCCGCCCATCGTGACGGGGGACTTCGACCTGCCGCCCATGCCCGCGCCGGTCGAGAATGCCGGACCGGGCGTGCTTGAGCAGGTGATGGACAATCCGGCCTTCAAGAGCGCGATGCGCTCAGCCGGAACGGTGATCGGCCGGGAGATCACCCGCAGCATCTTCGGTACGGGTCGCCGGAGGCGCTAGGCGCCGACATCAGATCGCGCAGGCGCTAGGCGCTAGTCGCCGCCAAGCTTCTTGTACACCGCGCCCACGATCGGCGTCACGATTGCTCGTGGCGCGTATCCACTTGCCACCGACATCGCCTTGGACGTCACACCGGGCACCACCCGCATCTTGTTGCGTTCCAAACCATCCAGTGACAGCACGGCGGTGTGTTCGACGGAGATCCACAGGAAGTCCGGGATCAGTTTGTCCACCAACGACGCCTCGCTCGCATCAGGCATTTCGGCACGGACCGGCCCGGGCGCGAGCAGCGTGACGTGGACTCCGGTGTCGCGCAGCTCGCCGCGCAGCGACTCGCAGAACGTGTTGGCGAACGCCTTGGTTGCCGCGTAGGTGGCGTTGTTCGGAATCGGGGAGTTTCCCGCGGCCGAACCCGAGATCAGGATGCCACCGGCCCGGCGCGCCAGCATGCCGGGCAGCACCGCCAATACCAGATCGTGCACGCCGAGCACGTTCAGTTGCACCTGCGCCTGCTCGGCGACCGGATCTAGTTCCGCCACCGCGCCGAAGGTGGCGGTGCCGGCGTTGGCGCACAAGATCGAGATGTCTCGTCCGGCAAGCTCATTGGCCAGTCCTGCGCGCTCGCCTGGATCGGCCAGATCAACCGCTCGCACCTCGACCGTTACGCCGTGCCGGTTCGTCAGCCGTTCGGCCAGATCCGCCAGAACCTCGGCGCGACGCGCGGTGACGATCAGATGGTGACCGCGGGCGGCGAGCTCGGCTGCAAGCGCCGCGCCGATGCCCTGTGAGGCCCCGGTGACGACGGCCCGGCTTTCCGGGGACGGAGCGGGAACTGGCATGGGGTAATCGTAGGCGGGGTGGATAGGGTGCACCCCATGGCACCGCGGTCCAAGGTCGTGGCCTGGGCACTCTGGGACTGCGGCTCGACCGGGCTCAACGCGATCGTGGTGACCTTCGTGTTCTCGGTCTATCTGACCGGCACGGTGGGCCAGGGCATTGCGGGTGACACATCGCCGGCCAGTTGGCTGGGCCGGGCACTGACCATTGCCGGGCTGACTGTCGCCCTGCTCGCGCCGCTTACCGGCGTCCTCGTCCAAGCGCCGCACCGGCGGCGGGTCGCTCTGATGACACTGACCGGCCTTGCCGCAGCGTTCACCGCCGCCATGAGTCTCATCCGGGACGACCCACGTTATCTCCCAGCGGGTTTGGCCCTGCTGGCCGTCACTGCGGCATGCAGCGATCTGGCCAGTGTTCCCTACAACGCGATGCTGCGTCAGCTGTCCACCCCGCAGACGTCCGGCCGCATCTCGGGATTCGGCTGGGCCGCGGGCTACGCGGGCAGTGTTGTGCTGCTGCTGTTGGTGTACGTCGGCTTCATCGCCGGCGACGGCCCGCACCGTGGACTACTCGGCTTGCCCACCGCGGACGGTCAGAACGTCCGTGCCGCAATGGTTTTGGCCGCCGTCTGGATTCTCGTCTTCGGCCTGCCGCTGATGCTGTCCGCACACACCTTCGCGAGCGCCGACAATTCGGCAGAAGCCCCGCCGAGCTTCCTCGGCGGGTACCAGCGGTTGTGGTCCGACCTTCGCAGCGAATGGCGTCGTGACCGAAACCTGGTCTACTACCTACTCGTCAGCGCGGTGTTTCGGGACGGACTCTCCGGCGTATTCGCCTTCGGTGCGGTACTCGGCGTGAGTGTGTACGGCATCTCACCGGGCAATGTCTTGATCTTTGGGGTGTTCGCGTCGACGGTGGCCGCACTCGGTGCGGTGGTGGGCGGACTGCTCGACGATCGCCTCGGCGCCAAGCCGATTATCGTGGGATCGCTAAGTGCCATGATCTGCGTCGGCATGGCATTGCTCGCACTGTCGGGCCCGACAGCATTCTGGGTATGCGGACTGCTGCTGTGCCTGTTCGTCGGCCCGACCCAGTCAGCGGCGCGAACGCTGCTGTTGCGGATGACCGGAGAAGGCAAGGAGGGCATTGCGTTTGGCCTCTATACCACCACCGGCCGCGCGGTCGCCTTCCTGGCGCCGTGGCTCTTCTTCGTGTTCGTCGATCTGTTCAACGCAGACCGCGCCGGACTGGCCGGGATTTGTCTAGTGCTGTTCGCCGGCTTGGTGGGAATGCTGTTGGTCCGGGTGCCGGACCATATTCGCGCCGAGCAGAGTTAAGCGGCGCCCGTGCAGATCGTCAGTCCGCGCCCGGTGCGCTGGCGTACCTGGGCCCCGCTGACTGAGATACTGCATGTCACATCGCGGCCGACGTTAAGCACGGCAACGCTAGCCGAAGTCTTGGCCGGGGCCGACAGGCTCACCTCCCGACTCCAGGGCAGCACGACGTTGAACTCGGTCTGCATGACGCCACCGGTGTCGACGTAGGTGATGTTGATGGCGCGTCCCTCGCCGGTCACGGTGTAAGTCACCGCCTCGGTCCGGCTCGGGTCAGTGGTGGTCTCACCGGGACTCGTCGGCTGCTCTGAATCGGTGGGTACCGGCTCTTCGTCGACCGGGGGGATCGGGGGCCGTGACGCCGTGGGGCTCGGCGCCCGCGGTGTCGTCGCGGCTGGTGTCGTCGGGGAGGGTCTTGTCGTGGGTGCCGCGGAGGTCGTCTGAGTCGCCGGGGCGACCATCGTGGAATTCCGCGACGAACTCGTCACGACCACGAGCGCCAGCACCAGTCCGCTCACCAGTAACACGGCCGCCGCCGCGACGATCCACAGCCAGCGCGGAGACTTCTTCTTCGGCGGCGGAGGGGGCGGCGGATATCCCGGGCCGGCTTGCCAGTAGGTCGGAAACTGCTCGGTCGGCTGGTTCATCGGTGCGCCGTAGCCCGGGTGATAACCGGGCCCCGGATTGGCGGGTCCCCAACTTCCCGTGTACGGCGGCACGGCGTAGGCCGGATCGGGTTTAGCGTAGGCCGGATCGGGATTAGGGGGATACGCCATGGGTGCGGCCTGCGTCGGATCCGACCAATCCGGCTGATGTGGATCGCTCATGGCCGCCTCACGCCGAGCAGATTACCCGCGCGGTGCGTGCCGGTGTCAGTTACGTCGCAACGCGGCGCGTGTCATGGACCGCAGGACCTCCCGGGAACCCTCCGTCGACGCGGATCGAGCAGCCGGTTTGATGCTGTGGGGGGTGGAGTTGAGCAGACCGAACGCGGCGTGCGCCATCACCCGGGCCTGGTCCTCGGCGAGATCGGGCGCGAGTTCGCGCAACGCGCCCACCCAAGTTTCTACGTAGCGCCGCTGGGCCCGGCGGACCTGACGTTGCGCGGCTGCCGGGAGGTTGGCCAGGTCGCGGTCCTGGATACGGATCAGATCGGGTTCGCTGAGCGCGAAGTCGAGGTGAAACTCGATCAGCCCATCGAGTGCGCGTGCCGGGTCGGACTCTTTCGACAGCACCGCTTGCGCACCCGCCAACAGTCGGGCACTGATGCCGACCAGCAGTTCGACCAGCAACGCCTCCTTGCCGGCGAAGTGTCGGTAGATCGCTGGCCCCGTGATACCGGCGGCGGCGCCGATGTCTTCAATCCGGACCGCCAAGAATCCGCGTTCGGCGATCAGGTGTTCGGCGGCGGTCAGCAGCTGCGAGCGGCGATCGGACTTCTGCCGGCCCCGGGTGGTGAGCGCTGTCATGGACCCTCCTGAGAACCCCGCTGTACGTTTCGGTTAATCTCCACTAACATAGCATCCAGTTAGTGACGATTAACCAAAGGTGAAGAGATGTCATCGCCAGCCGCGCACCGCGAGGCGCATGTAGCGCTCGTCGCCGAGCTGCGCCGCAAGCTGGCCGTCGCGGCTCTCGGAGGCCCGCAACGCTCCCGGGAGCGTCACGTCGAACGAGGCAAGCTGCTTCCGCGTGAGCGGGTCGATGGGCTGCTCGACCCGGGCAGCCCACTGCTGGAGATCGCTCCGCTGGCCGCCGACGGTATGTATGACGACGACTGCCCGGCGGCGGGAATCATTGCTGGAATCGGTCGGGTATCGGGACGGGAATGCATGATCGTGGCCAACGACGCCACGGTCAAAGGCGGCACCTACTACCCGGTCTCGGTCAAGAAACACCTTCGGGCCCAGGAGATTGCAGCGCAGAACCGGCTGCCGTGCATCTATCTGGTGGACTCCGGTGGGGCATTTCTGCCGCGGCAAGACGAGGTTTTTCCCGACCGGGATCACTTCGGGCGCATCTTCTACAACCAGGCCACCATGAGCGCGGCCGGGATCGCCCAGATCGCCGCGGTGCTTGGTTCGTGCACCGCCGGCGGAGCCTACGTTCCCGCGATGAGCGACGAAGCGGTGATCGTGCGCAACCAGGGCACCATCTTCCTGGGAGGACCGCCGTTGGTGAAGGCCGCCACCGGCGAGGTGGTCACCGCGGAGGAACTCGGGGGCGGTGATCTGCACTCTCGTATCTCCGGCGTCACCGACCATCTCGCCCGCGACGACCGCGATGCGTTGGCGATAGTACGGCGCATCGTGGCTACCCTGGGGCCGCGCGCGGCCGCACCGTGGGAGATCCGGCCCACCGTCGATCCCATCGCCGACCCTCGCGAGCTTTACGACGTCGTACCGGTCGACGCGAAGGTGCCCTATGACGTGCACGAGGTGATCACCCGCATCGTCGACGGGGGCGAGTTCGACGAGTTCAAAGCCAACTACGGAACCACCCTGGTCACCGGCTTCGCCCATATCCACGGCCATCCCGTCGGCATCGTCGCCAACAACGGGGTGCTGTTCGGCGAATCCGCGGTCAAGGGTGCTCATTTCATCCAACTGTGCGACAAGCGGATGGTCCCACTGCTGTTCCTGCAGAACATCACCGGCTTCATGGTCGGCCGCGATTACGAGGCCGGCGGCATCGCCAAACACGGAGCCAAGATGGTGACCGCGGTGGCCTGCGCCCGGGTGCCCAAGCTCACCGTCGTTATCGGTGGTTCCCACGGTGCGGGTAACTATTCGATGTGCGGGCGGGCCTACTCGCCGCGGTTTTTGTGGATGTGGCCCAATGCGCGCATCTCGGTGATGGGCGGTGAACAGGCGGCTGCAGTGCTGGCCGCCGTCCGCGAGGAAATGACGCCCGAGGAGGTTGAGGCTTTCAAGGAATCGATTCGCGCGCAGTATGAGCAACAGGGCAACCCGTACTACGCGACCGCCCGGTTGTGGGATGACGGGGTGATCGACCCTGCCGACACCAGAACGATTCTCGGACTGGCGCTTTCGGTATGCGCGGGAGCTCCCGTCGAATCGGTCTCCTACGGCGTCTTTCGGATGTAGGGAACCATGAACACAACACTCTTCGACACCGTTCTGGTGGCAAACCGCGGCGAGATCGCGGTCCGGATCATCCGAACGCTCAAGGAAATGGGTATCCGGTCGGTGGCCGTCTACAGCGACGCCGATTCCGGAGCCCGGCACGTCGCCGAAGCCGATGTGGCGGTCCGGATCGGCCCGCCGCCGGCCCGGCAGAGCTATCTCGACATCGACGCGGTCGTCGACGCCGCCGTCCGCACCGGCGCCCAGGCCGTGCACCCGGGTTACGGATTCCTCTCGGAGAACTCCGCTTTCGCGGCCGCACTTAAGGACGCCGGGGTGGTGTTCATCGGCCCGCCCGCCCCGGCAATCGCGACCATGGGAGACAAGATCGCCGCCAAGGCGACGGTTTCGGCATTCGGGGTTCCGGTGGTCCCCGGTATCGCCGAACCTGGACTCGGTGACGCCGACCTGATCGCTGCGGCGGCCGGAATCGGTTTCCCGGTTCTGGTCAAGCCGTCCGCAGGCGGGGGCGGTAAGGGGATGCGTCGTGTCGACGACCCGGCGGAACTCGCCGGTGCACTGGCTGCGTCCCGGCGCGAGGCCGGTGCGGCATTCGGCGACGACACCCTGTTCCTCGAGCGGTTTGTCCTGCGCCCCAGGCACATTGAGGTTCAGGTGCTCGCCGACGCCCACGGTACGGTGCTTCATCTCGGCGAGCGCGAATGCAGCTTGCAGCGCCGCCATCAGAAGGTCATCGAAGAGTCCCCGTCGCCGTTGCTCGATGCCGCGACCCGGGCCCGGATCGGCGCTGCAGCCTGCGATACCGCCCGCAGCGTCGACTATGTCGGAGCCGGCACAGTGGAGTTCATCGTCTCCGCCGACCGGCCCGAGGAGTTCTTCTTCATGGAAATGAACACCCGGCTTCAGGTGGAGCATCCGGTCACCGAGATGGTGACCGGATGGGACCTAGTGCAGTGGCAGGTACGCATCGCTGCGGGGGAGAGGCTGACGGCCGGTCAGGACGACATCGTGATGCATGGTCACGCGATCGAGGCCCGGGTGTACGCCGAGGACCCGGCGGCCGGCTTTCTGCCCACTGGGGGGCCGGTGCTGGCGGTCCTCGAGCCGAGCGGATCGGGCGTCCGGGTGGATTCCGGTCTCGCCGCCGGAATGACGATCGGCAGCGACTACGACCCGATGCTGGCAAAGGTCATCGCTCACGGCGCCGACCGCGGCGCGGCTCTGCGCGGCCTGGACCGCGCACTGGCCCAAACAGCCGTTCTCGGAGTCCGAACCAATGTCGACTTCCTGCGATTCGTATTGTCCGACAATGACGTTGCGGCCGGCCGGCTCGACACCGGTCTGCTCGAGCGGCTGGACTATCGGCCTGCCGGCCCAAGCGATGAATTGCTGATCGCTGCGGCGGCGTACCACTGGCTACTGCGCTGGCCGGCTGCATCGACCGACCCGTGGCAGGTGCCGTCGGGCTGGCGGATCGGCGCGGCGGCGCCGACCAGCATCCGGTTGCGCTGCGGGGAGCGGACCGAACACGTCGACATCACCGGCGATCGCCGGGATGCGCACGTCCGGGTTGGGGATGCAGACCCCCGCAGCCTCGCCGCGGACCTGACCGGGACGCTGCTCTCGGTCACCCTCGACGGTATCCGGCACACCCACACCGTTGCGATGGCTGATGAGCTGACCTGGCTGGCCGGCGACGGCACGGTGGTGGCGGTCGAAGAGATGCGAGTAGGCCCAGTGCGGTGTGATGACGTCCACAGCGGCGATGCCGAACTCACCAGCCCGATGCCGGGATCGGTGGTGGCCGTGAGCGTCGCCGACGGCGACACCGTCGCCGCCGGCGCCGTCGTCGTCGCAGTCGAGGCAATGAAGATGGAGCATGCGCTGCGTTCCCCGGTTGCCGGTGTGGTCGAACTTCTCGTCGCCATCGGCGATCAGGTCAGAGTCGGCCAGCCCCTAGCACGAATCATCGCTACAACGGAGAGTGAGTCATGACCGAATTCCTTTCGACCGCAAACCTTCCCGACGAGTACCAACAGCTGGCGAAGACGGTTCGCGACTTCGCCCGCGAGGTCGTTGCGCCGGTGTCGGCCAAGCACGATGCCGAGCACTCTTTCCCGTACGAGGTCGTCGCCGGGATGGCCGAGATGGGTCTGTTCGGATTACCGTTCCCGGAGGAGTACGGCGGCATGGGAGGCGACTATTTCGCCCTGTGTCTTGCGCTGGAGGAACTCGGGAAGGTCGACCAGAGTGTGGCCATCACGCTGGAGGGTGGAGTATCCCTCGGGGCAATGCCGATCTATCGGTTCGGCACCGAGGCTCAGAAGCAGCAGTGGTTGCCAGCGCTCACCAGCGGATCCGCGTTGGGCGCCTTCGGACTCACCGAGGCCGGTGGCGGCACCGACGCCGGGGCCACAAAGACCACCGCTCGTCTCGATGACGGTCACTGGGTGATCAATGGCTCCAAGCAGTTCATCACTAACTCTGGAACCGATATCACCAAGCTGGTTACCGTCACCGCGGTCACCGGAAGCGACGACGGCCGCCGGGAGATCTCAGCGATCGTGATTGAAGTTCCGACGCCGGGTTTTACCGTCGAACCGGCCTACAACAAGGTTGGCTGGAACGCATCCGACACTCATCCACTGTCGTTCACCGACGTCCGGGTTCCCGAGCAGAACCTGCTCGGTGAACGGGGCCGGGGCTACGCGAACTTCCTGCAGATCCTCGATGAGGGACGAATCGCGATCGCCGCACTGGCGACCGGGGCGGCGCAGGGATGCGTCGATGAGTGCGTGAAGTACGCGCGAGATCGCTCTGCGTTCGGTCAGCCGATCGGGCGGTTCCAGGCGATCGAGTTCAAAATCGCTCGGATGGAGGCCCGGGCGTACGCCGCTCGCACCGCCTATTACGACGCTGCCGCGTTGATGCTCGCCGGCAAGCCGTTTAAGAAGCAGGCCGCGATCGCCAAACTCCTCGCCAGCGAAGCCGCCATGGACAACGCACGCGACGGTACCCAGATCCACGGCGGCTACGGCTTCATGAATGACTATCCCGTCGCGCGGCACTACCGGGACAGCAAGATCCTCGAAATCGGCGAAGGCACCACCGAGGTCCAGTTGATGCTCATCGCGCGGGAGATCGGCCTGGATTAGCCGGCGCATTTCTGTCGGGGGGTCCCTCTACTATCGAACCTATGTTCGAATCACTGTTATCTGATCCCACCGAGGCAGCCGACTCGTGGGATGAATCGGCCCTCGTCGAGGGCATCGCCACACTTGAGCGATTCAAGGCCGCTGCGGCTGCCCGGCAGGCCCGGTTGGCCGTCGCACTGGACACCGCTCGGCGTGCGGACGAAGCCGCGGCCGGCCTGCCGGCGGCCCGGCGGGGCCGCGGTGTCGCCGCGGAGGTGGCGCTGGCCCGGCGGGACTCGCCGGCGCGAGGCGGCCGCCACCTCGGGTTTGCCAGGGCGCTGGTCAACGAGATGCCGCACACGCTGGCGGCTCTCGAGACGGGCGTGCTGTCGGAATGGCGCGCCACCATCGCGGTCCGCGAATCAGCCTGTCTCGATGTCGAGGATCGACGCCGCCTCGACGCGGAGTTGTGCTCGGATGTGACCCGACTCGATGGAATGGGTGACGCCGCGCTTGCCGCTGCCGCCAGGGCCATCGCCTATCGACTGGATCCGCATTCCGTGGTGGATCGGGCCGCCCGGGCGCAGGAAGACCGCACTGTCACCATTCGGCCGGCGCCGGACACCATGACCTATGTGACCGCACTGCTACCGGTAGCGCAGGGGGTATCCATCTACGCCGCGCTCAAACGGGAGGCCGACGTCTGTTGCGATGGTCGGGCGCGGGGGCAGGTCATGGCCGACACGCTTGTCGAACGCGTGACTGGGCGCCCGGCCGAGCAACCGGTGCCGGTCGCGGTCAATGTGGTCATCTCTGATCAGGCTCTAGTAGGTGTGGGAAATCCCGCAGCCGTCATTGCCGGTTACGGCCCGGTGCCCTCAGCGCTAGCCAGAAAGCTCATCGCCGAAGCTGTCGCGGATCAGCGGTCCCAGGCCACGCTGCGCCGCCTCTACGCCACGCCCGCCACCGGTGCTCTGGTGGCACTCGAGTCGAGAGCCCGAGTGTTTCCCAAGGGTTTGGCCGACTTCATCGGCTTGCGCGATCAACGATGCCGCACGCCCTACTGCGACGCACCGATTCGTCACAGAGATCACGCCAAGCCCCACCGTGCGGGCGGGACAACAAGCGCGGTGAACGGCCTAGGCCTGTGTGAGCACTGTAACTACCTCAAAGAATCGGACGGCTGGACCGTTACGTCGACGAATGCCGAGAACGGCACTCACACAGCCGAATTCACAACTCCGACCGGTGCCCGTCATCGTTCTACGGCACCGCCGATGCCAGGCACTCCCGGGGAACCGTTCGCGGCCTAACGGCGCTGCTGCGCGGCCGCGAGTCGCGCCTTGAACTCCGGTGACTCAATTGATGTTGCCTGCGGTCCCAATTCGATGTTCTTGGCGGCTTCGTGGTGTTCGCTGTCGAGGAAACCCGGTATCGCGGTGGCCCGCATCGAGGCCTTGGTGGCGAGCACCACCTCGCGGGGTGCCCCGGCCGGTCCGGCCGCCAGTTCCAGAGCGGCCGACACCGGGTCGTCGGCCACCTGTAGTGCCAGACCGTGGCGCACGGCTGCCTCAGCGTCGAATCGCATTCCGAAGAGCAGCGCGGCACGAGCCACCTGTGGCCCGACGGCGCGCTGAAGCATCCAGGTGGCGCCGCCGCCGGGATGAATTCCCAGTTTCTGGAAACGGGGGTCGATGACCGCCTGCGGCCCGATGATGCGAAGGTCCGCGGCCAGTGCAAGGTTCATTCCGGCGCCGACGGCCGCGCCATTGACCGCGGCGATGGTGGGAAGCGAGCAGCGACCGACCGCCATAAAACCGGCATAAATACGCTCGAGGCCCTCCCGCGCCGCCGCGCCCAACGCGGACAGGTCCGCGCCCGCGCAGAACGCCTTGCCGGCACCGGTCACCACCACGGCGTGCACACCCGGGTCAGACTCGGCTCGTTGCACGGCGTCACGCAACTGCTGTGACATCGCCTCCGTCACCGCATTTCGGCGTTCGGGGTCGTTCACCGTGATCAGAGCAACGCGGTCGGTGACGTCGTAGAGCACCAGTTCTGCCATGGCAAGTCACGTTAACAGCAGCGGACGGTGAGCTCCGGGTACGGGAATTGGGGGTAAGCGCCCCCGGCAGGAATCGAACCTGCGACCTAGGGATTAGAAGGCCCTTGCTCTATCCGACTGAGCTACGGAGGCATGCGAAGAGGATTCTATCCCGCGTCCGGGCAGCGGCTTTTGGGTGTTCAGGGCGGGCGCGCCGTGTCGCGACCAAGAATTTCACCCTACTGGCCTGCGGGGACGACTGAGCCGATGAACTGATGTCCGGTAAATGCTGTGAGCACCCTGAGTTGATCGCTAATGTGAAAACGCGCCGGGTGGGTGCCGTCGTGGGCAGTACCAGACAACCCGTCGTGGGTGGGGACGACCAGACAAGCCGTCGTGGGTGGGCACGACCAGGCAACGACGTCGAGGGAGCCGGCCGCCATGGGCAGCGTGTTCAGTGAGGTCACCGAGCGATGCGCCCGGAGCTATCGGACCGGATCCCTGGTTCTGCGCGGTTCGCCGGCGGCCGCTGGCTGGCTGTTGGGTTGGCTTTCCGCCGAGTTCGGCCCGCATGTTCTGACCGGGCATGCGCTGTCGGCGGTGCCCTCCCCACTGGAGCGGATGGCGCGCGGGCTCGCCGTGCAGCGCGCCGATTCGGTGCTTGAGGCGGCCTTGTCAGAGACGTTCGGTGGCGGCTTCGAGGACAGCGTTCGCCATCCGCTGGAGCCCTATGTCGCGCGCCGGCCGAGCCTGTCCGGTTTGGTGGCCGCCATGCGGGATCGACGGCGGTACTCGGCGTCGACCTCTGATATCGCCTACGGTCCTGGCAGTCGACACCAGCTTGACATCTGGCGTCGCCCGGATCTGGCCGAGGGCCAGCGAGCGCCGGTGCTGATTCAGGTACCGGGTGGAGGCTGGTCGATCAACGACAAGCGCGGGCAGGCCTATCCGCTGATGAGCCGGATGGTCGAACTCGGCTGGATCTGCGTGCCGATCAATTACAGCCGCAGCCCTCGGTCGGCGTGGCCGGCCCACATCACCGACGTCAAGCGGGCGATCGCCTGGGTTCGCGCCAACATCGCCGACTACGGTGGCGACCCGGACTTCATCGCCATCACCGGAGGCTCCGCCGGCGGCCATTTGACCTCGCTCGCCGCTCTGACGTCCGGTGATGACCGCCTGCAACCGGGTTTTGAAGACGCCGACACCAGCGTGCAGGCGGCCGTGCCCTACTACGGGGTCTACGACTTGACCGAGTTCGAGTCCATGCACGAGTTGATGCGG
>CAIWCQ010000246.1 GCA_903911165.1 uncultured Actinomycetes bacterium
GGCCAGATGCACCAACTGCTGGACCTGTTCGGCGATGACGTCGTCCTGCAGTTCGGTGGCGGCACGATCGGGCATCCGATGGGCATCCAGGCCGGCGCCACCGCCAACCGGGTCGCACTCGAAGCCATGGTGCAGGCCCGAAACGAGGGACGCGACATCCTTAACGAAGGGCCGGAAATCCTTCGTTCCGTCGCTAAGTGGTGCAAGCCGGTAGAAGCCGCGCTGGACACCTGGGGCAACATTTCATTCAACTACGAGTCGACGGACACCTCGGACTACGTTCCGCAGGTTTCGACGTCCTTCTAAGTCAGGGAGCACACGACATGCGAGTTACTCAGGGCTGCTTCTCATTCCTGCCCGATCTCGACGACGCTCAGATCTCAGCTCAGATCGAGTACTGCCTGAGAAATGAATGGGCGATCGGGATCGAGTACACCGACGACCCCCATCCCCGGAACACCTACTGGGAGATGTGGGGCAACCCGATGTTCGACCTGCGTGACGCGGCGGGCGTGATGATGGAACTCAAGGCTTGCCGGGACGCCTTCCCGGATTCCTATATCCGCATCAATGCGTTCGACTCGACACGCGGATTCGAAACGGTGCGGCTCAGCTTCATCGTCAACCGACCCGCCGTGGAACCGACCTTCGCGATGACGCGCACCGAGGTTCGCGGCCGGACGGTGAATGTCACCATGACCACCGAATACTGATGGCTGAAGGCGAGACAGTAACGCCGACGTCGACAGCCGTCGATCTCGCCGGTGATTTCCGTGACTCCGGAGTCGCTGAGGTGCTCGACCAACTCGACCGGGAACTGATCGGGCTCAAGCCGGTCAAACAACGCATCCGCGAGACTGCGGCGCTGCTCATCGTGGACCGGGCGCGGCAGCGACTCGGCTTGTCGCAGACCACACCGACACTGCATATGAGCTTCACTGGCAATCCCGGTACCGGGAAGACCACCGTCGCCATGCGGATGGCCGACATTCTGTTCCGGCTCGGCTACGTCCGCAAGGGGCACCTGATCTCGGTGACGCGCGACGATCTGGTCGGCCAGTACATCGGGCACACCGCGCCCAAGACGAAGGAGATCCTCAAGAAGGCGATGGGCGGGGTGCTGTTCATCGACGAGGCCTACTACCTCTATCGCCCGGACAACGAGCGCGATTACGGCCAAGAGGCGATCGAGATCCTGCTGCAGGTGATGGAGAACCAACGCGACGACCTGGTGGTGATCCTGGCCGGTTACGCCGACCGGATGGACAAATTTTTTCAGTCCAACCCCGGTTTCCGCTCACGGATCGCCCACCACATCGACTTCCCCGACTACGAGGACGCCGAATTGCTGTCGATCGCGGAATCGATGCTGGCCGAACAGAATTACCGCTTTGACGCCGACGCACGCGCCACGATGACCGAGTACATCGCACTGCGACGCACACAACCGCATTTCGCCAACGCCCGGTCGATCCGCAACGCCCTCGACAGGGCCCGGATGCGCCAGGCCAACCGGTTGTTCAGCGACACCCCGGCGCCGATCGGCGTCGATGAACTCTCCACCATCACCGGTGGCGACCTCCGGGGAAGCCGGGTGTTCTCCGGTGGCCTTGATTCCGAGAAGGGCCGCCCACAGTGACCCGCGCGATCGTCATCGCGCCCGCGGCCTGACCGTGTATCCGGACTGGCCTCGGGCAGCTCTTTTCGACCTGGACGGAACACTGATCGACTCGGTGCCCGACATCACCCTGGCGGTGGCTGAGTTGATGGCCACCGAGGACCTGGCGCCCTTCGAAGAAGCCGACGTCCGTGCGATGGTCGGACACGGCTTACGAGTGCTGGTGCGCAGGGCGCTGGCGGCCCGGGGCAGGACGCCGGACCCGGCGGAGTTCGAGATTGTCATCGGCCGCATGCTGGAGATCTATCCGCGCCACCTGACCGGGCGCACGACAAGA
>CAIWCQ010000247.1 GCA_903911165.1 uncultured Actinomycetes bacterium
CCAACCAGCGCCGCCCGCGGACGCGTTCTCTTCGCGGCGATGGCAGCCGGCGCGGCCGCCGCGGCCGCCTACACCATGATGAGCCCGACCGCGCAACCCGTCACGCGCACCGTCCTGGCCTCGACGCTGGTCGATACCGCCCCCGCTTCCCGCGGCGTGCAACTCGTCGCGGTCAAACCCGCCGCCGGCGCCGCTGTGGACGCCGAGGAGATCGCGCGCGGCGTCGCCTATGCCGCCGAACGCGCCGAGCGCGAAGCCCGGCTCCAACGCCCGCTATTCGTGCTGCCCACCCGGGGTCTGTTCACCTCCGGCTTCGGTTATCGCTGGGGTGCGCTGCACGACGGCGTCGACCTGGCCGGCCCGGTTGGCACCCCGATTTACGCGGCCTCCGACGGTGTTGTTATCGACGCCGGGCCCACCAACTCCGGTTACGGTGCCTGGGTCAAACTCCGGCACGCCGACGGCACCGTGACGCGCTACGGCCACATCAACAGCTGGGACGTGCAGATCGGTCAGCGGGTATTCGCCGGCGACCCGATCGCCACCATCGGCAACCGGGGCAACTCCACCGGGCCGCACCTGCACCTGAGCGTCCTGCTCGACGGCGTCAATCCAATCGACCCGGTGTCGTGGATGGCCGCCCGCGGCGTGTCACTCAGCGGCTGATCCGCCCACCCGAACTTGGGGTCGGGCTGGGCTGAAGACCGGGAACTTCAGGTCGGTAACTACAGCTTTTGCACCGGTGCATAGTTGTGCATCAGCTTGACCCGCCCCGCACTGCCGAAGTCGATCAGCGACATCGCCGACTCCCCGGCTCCGGAAACCTCCTCGACCCGACCCAGCCCGTACTTGTCGTGATTGACCCGGTCTCCCGGAGCGAGGACCAGCAGCACGCGCTTGCCGCCCGCGCCGGCCGGCGCCTGCCGCAGCGGGCCGGGGCGGCCGGTGACGGTGGCCCGCGGTGACGGCGCCTCATCGGTGCGGCGCCAGTCGATCAACTCCTCGGGAATCTCACGCAGGAACCTCGACTCCGGGTTGAGCATGGGCTGACCCCAGGCCGAGCGCACCTTGGCCCGGCTCAGATACAACCGCTTACGGGCCCTGGTGATGCCGACGTAGGCCAGGCGGCGCTCCTCGTTCAATTCCGCCGGGTCGCCGAGTGCCCGCATGTGCGGGAACATGCCGTCCTCCCAGCCGGTGACGAACACCACCGGGAATTCCAGGCCTTTAGCGGTGTGCAACGTCATGAGCGTGACCACCCCGGTGTCGTTGTCGGGCAACTCGTCGGAGTCGGCCACCAGCGATACCCGCTCCAGAAACTCGGCCAGCGCGCCGGCCTGTGCGAGGTCGTCATCGCCGGAGTCGTCGGCAGCGTCGAGGTCGGTCTCCAGCGCTGCGGCGTTGGCCCGGTCGATACTGAACTCATGGGCGACGCTGACTAACTCGTTGAGGTTGTCCAGGCGGGCCAGATCCTGTGGATCATTCGAGGACTCCAACTCCGCGCGATAACCGGTCCGTTCGAGTACGGCCTCGACGAGATCCCCGAGTTCGTCGCCGCGGCGTTCGCGCAGATCGTCGAGCAGTTTCACGAAGCCGTCGATCGCCTTTTCGGCGCGGGTGTTGAGCATCGGCGCTTTGCCTGCGGCCGCGGCACCGAGTGCCTCGGCGAACGTGCAACCGGCACTCTCGGCGTAGACGGCCACGCATGCCTCTGCTCGGTCGCCGATGCCGCGGCGCGGGGTATTCAAAATCCGCCGCAGGCTCACCGCGTCGCCGGGATTGTCCAGCACCCTCAAATAGGCGACGACGTCGCGAATCTCCCTGCGTTCGTAGAACCGGACGCCGCCGACAACCTTGTAGGGGATGCCGGCGCGGATGAACACCTCCTCGACCGAACGGGAGGAATTGTTGGTGCGGTAGAAGACCGCAACGTCGTTGTAAGCGATATCGCCCCGGTCGGCGAGTGCGTCGATCTCCCCGGCGACAAATCTGGCCTCGTCGTGTTCGTTGTCGGCGACGTAGCCGACGATGGGGTCACCGTCTCCGGCATCCGTCCACAGTCTCTTCTCGCGGCGGCCGCTGTTGCGCGCGATCACCGCATTGGCGGCCGACAGGATGTTTTGAGTCGAGCGGTAGTTCTGCTCGAGCAGAATCGTTGTGGCGCTGGGGAAGTCGCGCTCGAAGTCCTCAATGTTGCGGATGGTGGCACCGCGGAAGGCATAGATGGATTGATCGGCGTCGCCCACCACGCACAGTTCCGCAGGTGACACCTCATCGGAGCTTCCCGCCCCGACGAGCTCACGGACCAAGACGTACTGGGCGTGGTTGGTGTCCTGGTATTCGTCGACCAGGACGTGCCGGAACCGTCGGCGGTAGTGCTGCGCGATCTGCGGGTGGCTCTGCAGCACCGCCACCGTCTCACCGATCAGATCGTCGAAGTCGAACGCGTTCGCCGAGCGCGGGCGGCGCTGATACTCGCCGTAGACCTCGGCCACGATGCGCGCCAGGTCGTCGCCGTCCGGCACCAGGTCGAGCACCGACTGCTCCGGACTGATCAACTCGTTTTTCAGGTTGGAAATCGAATTGGACAGCAGGCGTGGCGAGTAGCGCTTGACGTCGATGCCCATATCGCGGCCGATCATCAGCAACAGCCGCCGGGAGTCGTCGGCGTCGTAGATCGAAAAGTTCGAGTTGCGCCCGGGCAGCAGTGCGGCCTGCTGACGCAGAATCCGCACGCAGGTGGAGTGGAACGTCGACACCCACATGGTCCGGGCCCGCGGGCCGATGAGTTCGGCCACCCGGTCGCGCATCTCGGCGGCGGCCTTGTTGGTGAAGGTGATGGCCAGGACCTCACCCGCACCGACGCCACGAGCGGCAAGCAGGTGGGCGATCCGGCGGGTGAGCACCGCGGTCTTGCCCGAACCAGCGCCGGCCACGATCAGCAGCGGGGCACCCTGGTGCAGCACGGCCCGGCGCTGTTGGTCATTGAGACCGTCCAGCAGTTCGGCGGCCTCGGCGGCCGCTGTGCCGTCGTCGGCGGCCTCGGCGGCCGCGGTGCCGTCGTCGGTGTGAACACTCATGTCAGCACCAACCTACCGCCGTTCGGCGACGGTTATTTTGCGCACGCGCCGGTCGGAGTGGCACACTTCGCTGGTGCAGGTGGGTTTCTTGTCCGGGGCCTCGACGAGATGACACAAGAGACTCCTCCCGGGGAGAATGCCCCACTCGAGGAGATAGCTATGCCCGTCGACGCGGAACCCGATATCGACGCCCTGCGCATCGAGATCGACCGTCTCGACGCCGAGATCCTGGCGGCGGTGAAGCGGCGTACCGAGGTCTCGCAGGTGATCGGCAAGGTCCGGATGGCCTCCGGCGGAACCCGGCTGGTGCACAGCCGGGAGATGAAGGTCATCGAGCGCTACGGCGAGCTTGGCGCCGACGGCAAGGACTTGGCGATGCTGCTGCTGCGGATGGGCCGCGGCCGGCTCGGGCACTGACGTTCTCCAGCGCGAGCGTGCGTGTCGGTACGCCGACACGCCGCCCAGAACGTGACGTTCGCGCACCCTCGTCGAAGCCGGCGGGCGGTTGACTACGGCGTCAGCGCGATGTACTTGATGTCGAGGTACTCCTCGATGCCCTCGTAGCCGCCTTCCCGGCCGAAGCCGGACTCCTTGACACCGCCGAACGGTGCAGCGGGGTCGGAGATCACCCCGCGGTTGACTCCCACCATGCCGGCCTCGAGGGCCTCGGCCACCCGTAGCGCGCGGTCGAGCGAGGCGGTGAAGATGTAGGCCGCGAGCCCGTACTCGGTGTCGTTGGCCGCGGCGATGCCCTGCTCCTCGGTGTCGAACCCGACGATCGGGGCGACCGGTCCGAACACCTCCTCTTTGAGGATCCGAGCGTTCGCCGGTACGTCGACGAGCACGGTCGCCGGGTAGAAATTGCCCGGCCCACCCGGCGCCTGCCCGCCGACAGCCACCGTCGCGCCCTTCTCGACGGCGTCATCGACGAGTTCCTGGACGGTGGCGAGCTGGTTCGGGTTGATCAACGGGCCCAGCTTCGCCGAGGGATCCAGGCCGTTGCCGAGGTTCATGTCGCTCATCCGTTTGACGAACTTGTCGGTGAACTCTTCGAGCAGCGGTGTGGCCACATAGAGGCGGTTCGCCGCCGTGCAGGCCTCGCCACCGTTACGCATCTTGGCCAGCATCGCCCCGTCGACCGCGGCGTCGACGTCGGCATCGTCGAAGACCACGAAGGGCGCGTTACCGCCGAGTTCCATCGACGTGCGCAACAACTTGTCTGCCGACTGCTTCACCAGCGCCTTGCCCACCCCGGTGGAGCCGGTGAACGTCAGCTTGCGCAGCCGGCCGTCATCGATCAGCGCTGTCGTGACCTCGCGAGGCTTGTCGGTCGCCAGCACCGAGAGCACCCCGGCGGGCAGCCCCGCCTCGGTCATCAGCTTGGCCAGCAGCAGCATGGTCAGCGGAGTCTCCTGGGCCGGCTTGACGATCATGGTGCAACCCGCCGCCAGCGCCGGGCCGATCTTGCGGGTGCCCATTGCCAGCGGAAAGTTCCACGGCGTGATCGCGAAGCATGGACCGACCGGCTGTTTGGTGACGACGATGCGGCCGGTTCCGGCCGGACTCGGGGTGTAGCGGCCGCCGATGCGGACCGCCTCCTCGGCGAACCACCGGAAGAACTCAGCACCGTATTTGACCTCGCCCATGCTCTCGGGCAGCACCTTGCCCATCTCCAGCGTCATCAGGGTGGCGAAGTCCTCGGCACGGTCGATGATCATCTCGAACACCGCGCGCAAAACCTCCCCGCGCTCGCGCGCCGGGGTGGCGGCCCAGGTGGCCTGCACCGAACAGGCCGCGTCCATCGCGGCCAGTGCATCGACGGCGGTGGCATTGCCCACCGCGATCAGGACCTCGCCGGTGGCGGGGTTGAGGACCTCGAAGGTCGACGACGCGGGTCGCTCCTCGCCACCGATCCACAGCCCGGTCGGAACCGAGGCCAACAACCGGTGAATATCTGAAGTAGCCATAGGTCAATCATCTACACCGTGCGGGCGCGGTGCGCATAGGGTCGGTCGAATGAGTGCAAACACCTCCGCCGGTGCCGCCTGGGAAGCCCTGCGTCGCCATCATGACCAGATCGCAGACACCACGCTGCGGGAGTTCTTCGCCGCCGACGACAACCGCGGCCGGGATCTGACCCTGACCGTCGGCGACCTCTACATCGACTACAGCAAGCACCGGGTCGACCGCGAGACGCTGACATTGCTGGTGGATCTGGCCCGCGCGGCCGGGCTGGAACAACGCCGCGATGCGATGTACGCGGGCGAACACATCAACACCTCGGAGGATCGCGCCGTGCTGCACACCGCGCTGCGCCTGCCGCGCGATGCGACATTGTCGGTCGACGGTCAGGACGTGGTGGCTGACGTACACGAGGTACTCGACGCGATGGGTGACTTCACCGACCGACTGCGCAATGGCGCGTGGACCGGCGCCACCGGCAAGCGGATCACCTGCGTTGTCAACATCGGCATCGGCGGCTCGGACCTCGGGCCGGCGATGGCTTACCAAGCCTTGCGGCACTATGCCGATGCCGGGATCTCGGCGCGTTTCGTCTCCAATGTCGACCCGGCAGACGTAGTCGCCAAAATCGACGGACTCGACCCTGCCACAACGCTTTTCGTCGTCGCCTCCAAGACCTTCACCACCCTGGAGACACTGACGAACGCGACGGCGGCGCGGCGCTGGCTCACTGACACGCTCGGCGAGGACGCGGTGGCCAAACACTTCGTGGCGGTGTCGACGAACAAGAAACTGGTCGAGGGCTTCGGTATCGATTCAGCCAATATGTTCGGCTTCTGGGACTGGGTGGGCGGACGGTACTCGGTGGACTCTGCGATCGGGCTATCGCTGATGGCAGTGATAGGCCGCGAGGCGTTCGCGGATTTCCTGTCCGGATTCCACATCGTCGACCGCCATTTCGCCACCGCGCCGCTGGAGTCCAACGCGCCAGTGGTGCTGGGCCTGATCGGGCTGTGGTACTCCGATTTCTTTGGTGCCGAGACCCGCGCGGTGCTGCCGTACTCCAACGATATGGCGAGGTTTGCGGCCTACCTGCAACAGCTGACCATGGAGTCCAACGGCAAATCGGTGCGCGCCGACGGCACGCCGGTGACCGCGGCCACCGGTGAGATCTTCTGGGGCGAGCCGGGGACCAACGGCCAGCATGCGTTCTACCAACTTCTGCATCAGGGCACCCGACTGGTGCCGGCCGACTTCATCGGGTTTTCCCAGCCGACCGACGACCTGCCGACCGCCGACGGCACCGGAAGCATGCACGACCTGCTGATGAGCAATTTCTTCGCCCAGACCCAGGTGCTGGCTTTCGGCAAGACCGCCGCGGAGATCGCCGCGGAGGGGACGCCGCCAGGGGTGGTGCCGCACAAGGTGATGCCGGGCAACAAGCCGTCGACGTCGATACTGGCTACCCGGCTGACACCGTCGGTGCTGGGTCAATTGATCGCGCTCTATGAGCACCAGGTGTTCACCGAGGGAGTGATCTGGGGAATCGACTCCTTCGACCAGTGGGGAGTGGAACTGGGCAAGACCCAGGCCATGGCACTTCTTCCGGTGCTCACCGAAGATGCCTCACCCGCGCCGCAGTCAGATGGCTCCACTGATGCACTGGTTCGCCGGTATCGCCAGGAACGCGGCCGGGCCGGGTAAGACCGCGCGGATCAGCCGCCGACGGCGCGCTCAGCGCTGCGGAACGGCAGCGACAGTGCCCAGCCCACCAGTGATAGCAGGATCGCCGCCCAGATCGCCGTCCACCAGAAATGGTCGATCTGCAAACCCCAGTGCGTGGTGTGCTCGGTAATCCACGCGGTGATCCACAGCATCAGCGCATTGATCACGATGTGGAAAAGCCCCAGGGTCAGAATGTAGAGCGGGATCGACAGCACCTGCACAATCGGTTTGATCACTGCGTTGACTAAACCGAAGATCAGCGCCACCACCGCGACGATGCCGACTTTCTGGATGGTGCTGGAACCACCGACGAAGTCAATCCC
This sequence comes from uncultured Actinomycetes bacterium, assembly GCA_903911165.1. Classification (GTDB taxonomy): domain Bacteria; phylum Actinomycetota; class Actinomycetes; order Mycobacteriales; family Mycobacteriaceae; genus Mycobacterium. Next base: position 7,091 of record CAIWCQ010000247.1, read on the forward strand.
CGGCACGATCAGGGTGACGACCCACAGTGCCAGGCCGGTGAGACCGACCCGGAGCAGAAAACTCATCGATCGATCATGTCACGCACGCAGCAGATAGGTGTCCATGATCCAACCGATCCGCGCCCGGGCATCGGCCCGCAGGGCGACGATCTGCTCACCGACCTCACCGACCTCACCGGAGATGAGGATCTCGTCTGCGGTGCCCAGGTAGGCGCCCCACCAGATCCGGGTCTGTGGCGGGCAATCAAGGAAAGCGCAATCCCCGTCGAGCATCACCACCGCCGAACCTGACAAACCCTGGCGGCGCAGTTGCCGGCCGGTGGTGATCAGGACCGGTTCACCGATGTCGTTGAGCGGAATGCGATGCCGGGCGGTCAACGCCTGGATGGCGGTGATCCCGGGGACGACGTCGTAGCGCAGGTCGACGTGGCGGGCCACCTCGTCGAGAATCCGCAATGTGCTGTCATAGAGCGACGGGTCACCCAATGCCAGAAAAGCACCGACCTCATCGGGGCCGAGTTCGGTCTGGATCGCACCAGCCCACAACCGGGCACGAGCCATATGCCAGTCGCTGACGGCATCGGCGTAATCGGAGTCGCTGGCGCGAACCGGATCGGGCAACTCAACGAAACGGTAGTGCGGCTCGGTGATGAAACGACGGCAGACCTCGCGGCGCAGAGCGAGAAGGTCGGCGGTTGCTTCGCCCTTGTCCATCGCGAAGAACACGTCGGTGTCGCGGAGCGCCCTGATCGCCTGGGCCGTCACAAAGTCGGGATCACCGGCTCCGATGCCGATCACGTGGATCACCCGCATGCCGGTGAGCCTAGTCAGGCCGCCTCAAAGGCAACACGGTGCCGAGTCGCAGCGCCCATCGGCCGATCAGCATCGCCGCGAAGCAACCCCCAACCACACCCGAGATCAGCAGCGGCAGCCGTCCATCGGCGCCCCACAACAACCCGGCCCACACCCCGGCGACAAGGATCGCCAGTCCACTGCCGCCCTGGAATACCCCCTGAGCGGTCGTCTGCCGTCCAGAGCCGACGAGCGAGGACACCCACGCCTTTCCCACCCCATCGGTGCAGGCGGTGAAGATGCCGTAGACGCCGATCAGCATCCACGCCAACACCGGGTCGGTGGTCAGACCCAGGCCTACGTACGCGACGGCGAAGAAGAGCAGACCGACACCGAACACCACCGAGTGCGGCAACCGGTCGGCCAGTGCACCAGCCGGGAAACTCGCGAGCGCGTACACCAGGTTGTAGGTGACATAGGCCAGGATCACCTCGGCAACGCCGAACCCGATCTCGTTGAGCCGCAACAACAGCAACGCGTCGGGAAAGTTGACCAGACCAAACCCGACGACCACGGCGCTCACCCGCCAAAATCGTTTCGGAAGGTCCCGGAAACCACTGAAGAGGGGTTGCCGCGGTGGCCGCGGTCCGGTTCGTGGCTTCTCCCGCACCAGAAAGATCAGCAGCACCGAGAGCACCGCCGGAATGATCGCGACGTACAGCAGCGGTGCGATCCGATGATCCAGCAGTTCGTAACCGGCCAGGCCGATGAGCGGACCGACCACAGCGCCGAGGGTGTCCATGGCGCGGTGGAACCCGAAAACCCGCCCCCTCGAACCGGATTCGACTCCCTCGACCAACAGCGCATCCCGGGGCGCGCCCCGGATTCCCTTCCCGAGCCGATCGACCACCCGGCCGGTGAGCACGCCGGGCCAGGCACCGGCGGCAGCAACGATCACCTTGCCCAGCGCCGCCATGCCATAGCCGGTGGCGATCAGGGGCCGCTTGGCGTACCGGTCGCCGAGAGGCCCGACGGCGAGTTTGGTCATCGACGCGGCACCCTCTGCTACCCCCTCGATCGCCCCCACCACGGCGGGCGGGGCACCGAGCACCGTGGTCAGGTAGATCGGCAAAAGCGGGTAGAGCAACTCACTGGCGGTGTCCTGCAGGAACGACACCGCGGAGAGCACCCGAACATTGCGGGTCAACCACGTCACGGCGAGCGATGTCCTGTCACCGCAACAGCATGCACCCAGCTAGCATGAGCCCATGTCCATGGTCAGCGGCCTGCCCGCCCATCCCCTGCTGGTGCACTTCATTGTGGTGCTGGCTCCACTGGCCGCGATCCTGGCAATCCTGTGTGCGATCTGGCCGGCGGCCCGGCAGCGTCTGGTGTGGCTCGTATTCGTGTTGGCCGCCGTCAACCTGGTGCTGACGCCGATCGCCGCCGAAGCCGGTGAGTGGCTCTACGGTCGGGTGGACGAGTCGGCGGCTCTGGAAACCCATGAGCACCTCGGCGAGACCATGGTGTACTTCTCGCTTGCCCTGATGGCCGCCGCGATCCTGCTGGCGATCTCCCACGTCCGTGCCAGTCGCGGCAAAGCGCTACCGGCGCCGGCGTCAGCGATCATCGCCGTGTTCGTGGTGGTGGCGGCGGTCGCAACATCGGTGCAGGTGTACCGGATCGGGCATTCCGGCGCGGAATCGGTGTGGGGCGACGCGCTCACGAGCAGTCCGGCAGGCGAGTCCGAGGACTAGTAGTGGGCTAATCGCCCACAG
>CAIWCQ010000248.1 GCA_903911165.1 uncultured Actinomycetes bacterium
CCGGCCCAACCACTTTCGGCGGGGTGGCATGGGCGCAGTACCGCGGAATCAAAGCCGTCGAGGTCCGCGTCGACGACGGCTCCTGGCAGTCGGCGCAGTTGGGCGCGGCCTACTCCAACGACACCTGGCGGTTGTGGAGTTTCGGCTGGAATGCGACGCCGGGTCCGCACACCCTGGCCGTGCGCGCCACCGACAACACCGGCGCGGTGCAGACCGGCGATCAGATGGGCGTGATCCCGGACGGGGCAACCGGCTGGCACACGGTTTCTTTCGAGGTGAAGTAACGGCCTACAGTCGGGCGAAGTCGGACTTCCCACGTTCGAACTCGGCCAGCATGTCGGCGGTCAGCGTGGGTCTGACCTCACCGATCGCCGTCAGATAGTCCTCGGTGGTGGCCGGCCGTCCGCCGCCGTCGCGCATCTCGCGTTCGAACGCGGCCTGCGCCCCCTTGCGCGCGGCAAACTCGATGTCGGCCGGGGTGAACAACTCCGAGGCGGTGGCGAGCCGTTCGGCGTCGATGCTGGCGTTGGCCGCACCCAGGTAACGTGCCCACACCGCGCTGCGAGCCGGCTGATCGGGCGGACCGATCGGGATGACGTAGTCGAAACGGCCCGGCCGCAGGAACGCCGAGTCCAGCGAGTGCACCGCGTTGGTGGCGCAGACCAGTAGTCGGCTGTCGTGCTGTCGGAACGCCGGGATCAGTTTGAGCAGTTCATTGGTCACACCCAACTCGGCGGTGGAGGCACCCGACCGGGCGGTGGCGATCTCCTCGACCTCGTCGATGAACAACACCAGCTCGTCGAGTTCGGCGAGTTCGGCGAAGGCCTCTCGCAACGAGGCCGCCAAACCGCCGGTTCCGATAGCCGCCAAGCGCGACGGGAACAACTCGACGAAGGGCCAGCCCAGCCGCGACGAGACCGCCTTGGCGAAGCTGGTCTTGCCCGTTCCGGGCGGCCCGAACAGGATCACCGCCTTCGGCGGCTTCACGCCATAGCGTTCGGCGACATCGGGATGGGCCAGCGGGTCGACGATGCGGCGTTCGATGATCTGCTTCTCGTGCTCCATCCCCGCCATGTCGCCCCATAACCCGGGCGGCAGCATCAAACCGCCGAGTTCGTCGAGCAGGTTGGCCTGATCTGGGCCCAGGTGCTCGATCATCTCGTAGTAGACGAGCCCGTCGCGGCGGGTGTAACCGGAGTTCTGCAGCGCCGTCGCGCCGGTCGCGCTCTCCGGGAGCACCGCGCTGATCCGGCGCACGCCCTGGGAGCGCAGTCGTCGCTCCAGGTCGCCCAACAGTGCGGATCCGACGCCGCGGTCGCGCCATCGCGAGCCGATGGCCACCAGCATGATCCAGGCCCGTTCGCCCTGCAGTTGCGCGACCGCCATGCCCACGACCTCGTCGCCCACCTCGGCCACCACCGCGGGCTGCCCGGCCCGGGCGGCCGCCATCACCTCGGCGACACTGAACACGGGTTCGGCCGAGCCGGGCCCGCGACCCTGGTCCCATACCTGGATAGCCTGATCCAGGTCGGCTTCGTGGTAGTCACGTAAACGCCATGCTGGCATCGCCAACCTCTTCCTTGCTCACGTCAACTGTCGCTGACTTCAGCCCGTGCGAGCATGTACCCGTGTGAGCATGCCCTGCGTGGGCGAGCGCGTACACCCCGGTTGGTGGATTCATCAGGTTGAGGAGATCGCGGATGGAACTGGCGTGGTCGGCGGAGGATCTGCAGTTCCGCGACGAGGTGCGGGCATTCCTGGACGCCAAGCTCACTCCGGAGCTGCGCCGGGCTGGTCGGCTGATGACGAGTGTCTACGCCGATCACGAGGCGAGCATGGCCTGGCAAGCGATCCTGCATGAACGAGGATGGGCCGCCCCGGCGTGGCCGGTCGAATACGGCGGCTGTGATTGGACGCTGACTCAGCACTACATCTTCAGCCGGGAGTCCACCCTGGCCGATGCTCCCGCGCTCTCGCCGATGGGGATCAAAATGGTCGCCCACGCGATCGTCGCCTTCGGGACGCGCGAACAGAAGGACTACTTCCTGCCGCGCATCCTGACCGGCGAGGTGTTCTTCTGCCAGGGTTACTCCGAACCCGAAGCCGGTTCCGATCTGGCGGCGCTGTCGATGGCCGCCATCGACGACGGCGACGACCTGGTCTGCACCGGCAGCAAGATCTGGACAACCCATGCGGCCGAGGCGAACTGGATCTTCGCCCTGGTGCGCAGCACCCGTTCCGCAAAGAAGCAGCATGGCATCACCTTCGTGCTCATCGATATGACCACACCCGGCATCGAGATCCGGCCGCTGGTGATGACCTCCGGGGAGCAGATCCAGAATCAGATCTTCTTCGACGCCGTTCGAGTTCCCAAGGCGAATGTGATCGGAGCGATCGACGACGGCTGGACGGTGGCGAAGTACCTGCTGGAGTTCGAGCGCGGCGGCGGTGCGGCGGCACCGGCGCTGCAGGTGATGGCGGAGTCGATCGCCGAGGCGGCCGCACATCAACCCGGGCCGGCCGGTGGGGCGCTTCTCGACGATCCCCCGTTCGCCGCCAAGCTCGCCGACGTGCGAATTCGCGCCGACGTACTGGAGATCCTGGAATACCGGGTGCTGGCGGTGGTGGCCGAAGGCGGGAATCCGGGGGCGGACTCCTCAATGCTGAAGATCCTTGCCACCGAATTGAGCCAGGACATCACCGAACTGGCGATGGAAGCGGCCGGTCCACGGGCCCGGGTCTACCAGCCGCACGCCACCCTGCCGGGCGGGCCGGTGTCGGACTTCGCCGCTCCCGCCGACGGTTATGTCAGCGGCGAGCCATGGCAGGCGGTCGCGCCACTGCACTACTTCAACGATCGTGCCGGCTCGATCTACGCCGGCAGCAACGAGATTCAGCGCAACATCCTCGCCAAAGCAACCCTGGGGCTTTAGGGCCGAGAGGAGACACCGTGGACTTCACATTGAGCAGCGAGCAGGAACTCCTGCGCGAGGGCCTGAGCAAGTTTCTCGCCGCGCGTTATGACCTCGAGTCCAGCCGTGCCGCGGCCAAGACCGGACCGGGCTGGCAGCCCGATATCTGGCGCGGTTTCGCTGAAGAACTCGGCATCCTGGGGGCCACGCTGCCCGAGTCCGTCGGCGGTAGCGGCGGGGGCGCGGCCGAAGTCATGGTGATCGCCGAGGAACTAGGCCGCGCACTTGTCATTGAACCGTTCATCGACACGGTGATCGTCGCCGGCGGTCTGCTGTCCCGCGCCGGCGGCGTCCGCGCCGCAGCGATCCTGGAAGGCATCGCCGTCGGATCGGCTGTCGTCGCCCTCGCTGCGACCGAAGCCGACTCGGGTGATGGCTGGGATACGTTGTCCACCAAAGCTGTTCGCGATGGGGACGGCTGGCGGATTTCCGGTTCCAAGGCCGTCGTCATCGCCGCGCCATTGGCTACCCATCTGCTGATCACCGCACGCGTCGGCAGTGATGTCGCACTGTTCCTCACCGAATTCGACGCCACCACTCCCCCACGGGGCATGGCCGTGCACAGCTATCGCACGATCGATGATCGGCGCGCCGCCGATCTGATCTTCGACGATGTGCGGCTACCGGCTGATGCGCTGATCGACGAAGACGCGTGGGAGTCACTGCAACGCGCCCGGGACGAAGGCGCGGCCGCGGTGTGCTCCGAGGCGGTCGGGGCGATGCGCAGGGTGCTGGCCGACACCGTCGACTACAGCAAGCAACGCCAGCAGTTC
>CAIWCQ010000249.1 GCA_903911165.1 uncultured Actinomycetes bacterium
CCTTGCAGCAAAACGGGATTCCACTGTGGATCGCCGGCGGTGGTGAGAAAGTCACCCTCAAGATTGCGGCTAAATATGCGCAATACACCAACTTCAGCGCCGAGCCGGAGGAGTTCACGCACAAGTCGGAGATCCTCGCCGGGCACTGCCGCGAGGTGGGCACCGACTTCGGTTCGATCGTGCGGTCAGCCAATGTCAACGCCATCCTCGGCACCTCAGCAGCGGAGGTGACCGAACGTGCCGCGCGGGTTCGCGACCGGATGGTCGGTGTCTGCGGGGAATCGGCGGCCGACGCCATGATGGCGATGAACTCCGCGCCCGGCAATGCCACCGGCACGCCGGAGCAGGTGGTCGAAACCCTCACCACACTGCGTGATCTCGGTTGCGAATACGTGATCTGCTACTTCCCGGAGGCGGCCTACGACCGTTCCGGCATTGAGCTTTTCGAGCGCGAGGTCATCCCGGCGCTGGTTTAGATCGCCGGGCCCAGCAGGTCGTCGGCGTCGGTGATGATGTAGCCGTAGCCCTGCTCGGCCAGGAAGCGCTGCCGATGCGCCGCGTAGTCCGCATCGAGACTGTCCCGGGAAACCACCGAGTAGAACACCGCGCCGCCGCCGTCGTGCTTGGGCCGCAGCAGCCGGCCGAGGCGCTGCGCCTCCTCCTGGCGTGAACCGAAGGTGCCCGAAACCTGAACAGCCACGGAGGCTTCCGGCAAATCGATAGAGAAGTTGGCGACCTTCGACACCACCAGCGTCGTCACCTCGCCACGCCGGAACGCGTCGTAGAGCGCCTCACGTTCGGCATTCTTGGTAGACCCCTGAATCACCGGGGCGCCGAGTTCGGCGCCGAGCTCGTCGAGCTGGTCGAGGTAGGCGCCGATGACCAGGGTCTGTTCGCCCGGGTGCTTAGCCAGGATTGACTTCACCACGGCGACCTTCGAGCGTGCCGTCGAACACAGCCGATAACGCTCCTCGGGTTCGGCGACGGCGTAGAGCATCCGTTCGTTGTCGGTCATGGTCACCCGGACCTCGACGCACTCGGCCGGTGCTATCCAGCCCTGGGCCTCGATGTCCTTCCACGGCGCGTCGTAACGTTTCGGTCCGATCAGGCTGAACACGTCGCCCTCCCGACCGTCTTCGCGGATCAGCGTCGCGGTGAGCCCCAACCGCCGCCGGGACTGCAGATCGGCGGTCATCCGGAACACCGGGGCCGGCAGCAGATGCACCTCGTCGTAGATGATCAGTCCCCAGTCGCGGCTGTCGAACAGTTCCAGGTGCCGGTATTCACCTTTGGTGCGACGGGTGATGACCTGATAGGTGGCGATGGTGACCGGCCGGATCTCCTTGCGCTCACCGGAGTACTCGCCGATCTCTTCTTCGGTCAGAGATGTCCGGGCAATCAGTTCACGCTTCCATTGCCGGCCGGCCACGGTGTTGGTGACCAGGATCAACGTGGTGGCCGCGGCCTTGGCCATGGCCGCCGCGCCCACGATCGTCTTACCGGCACCGCAGGGCAGCACCACCACGCCGGAACCACCGGCCCAGAACGAATCTGCCGCCATCTGCTGATAGTCGCGCAGATCCCAGCCGTCCTGCACCAGAGAAATCGGATGAGCTTCGCCGTCGACATATCCGGCGAGATCCTCTGCGGGCCAACCGATCTTGAGCAACATCTGCTTGATCCGGCCGCGCTCGCTCGGGTGTACAACGACGGTATCGGGGTCGAGGCGGGCGCCCAGCATCGGGGCGATCTTCTTGTGGCGCAGCACTTCCTCGAGCACCGCGCGATCCAGGCTGAGCAACATCAGCCCGTGCGCCGGGTGCTTGACCAGTTGCAGCCGGCCATAGCGGGCCATGGTGTCGACGATGTCGACCAGCAGGGGTTGCGGCACCGCGTAGCGCGAAAACCTTACGAGCGCATCGACCACCTGCTCGGCATCATGTCCGGCGGCGCGCGCGTTCCACAGTGCCAACGGGGTGATTCGATAGGTATGGATGTGTTCGGGTGCGCGCTCCAACTCGGCGAACGGGGCGATGGCGGCCCGGGCGGCACCCGCTTGCTCGTGGTCTACCTCCAGCAGGACGGTTTTATCGGACTGCACTATCAGGGGGCCGTCGGTCATAGATTCATTATCCGCCGTCCGCTGACAAGACCGAGGTGACCCGGTGCACGGCGAACTCGCGCATCCGGCCCTGAGCCGGATCGAATGCCATCAGGTGACCGCCGTGCACCGAGATCGGCGTCACCACGCGCTGGGTGGCGACCCCGGCGGCGTCCACGTACCCCATCAAAACGTCCTTGCCACCGACCGCGGCCTGGGCCAGCAGTGCCATCGCGACGGCAGGGTCCACCCGGACATTGCCCAGCGGCGCCGCGTCGACGCGACGCAGAACCGAAACCACGCGGACCAGGGCGTCCCGGCTGAGCCTTGGCTGTGGGCGTGGCGTCCGGCGGGCGAGCGTGACTGGCACCCGCGACCCGCGGCGGCGTAGATCGACGATTGCGCCGGAGGAGTCCTCGGCCGCCGGAGCGAAGCCGGAGTCCCGCAGCGCGGCGAGTAACTCGCCGATCGGCGACTGGGAGACCGCGACCGTCGGGGCCAGCATTCTGACCTCGAGTTGCGCCACCGAAGCGGTGGCCACCGCCTGGGTGAGCAGCGCCGGGTCGTCGCAGCGTAGAAAAGAGGCCGCCATGCCGACTCGCAACTGGCCGTGCCGCCGGGCCACGTCGGCGATCAGATACGTCAGGCCCTGGGGGACGGGCGTTTTCGAGTACTTCTCGAAAAATTCCTGAATTACCCCGGCCGTGCGCCCGGTGTCCAGCGCATGGCGCACCGAACTTTCGCTTACCCGGTAGACCATGGCTGCACCCGCTGATTCCACGATGGCCACCGCAGCAAGTTCCTCGGCCAGTTCGCGCTTGAGTGGGCCGGGCACCACCACGGTGAGATCCGCCTGGATCAGGAAGTGGTCGATCGGCGCGGGAAGGGCGGTGACCATCGCCGACATCGCGGCGTCGGTGCCGCCGGTCAGCAGCGCGCGCGCGGGTGAACTCAGTGCGCCGCGTCCGGTAAGACCCAGCGCGTGGGACTCGGAGAGCAGGTGTCCGACCGGTTCGGGTTGCAGCCGAGCCGCCCAACGGGGCCGGCGCCAGATCAGCGCGCGCGACGCCCCCGGTGCGTCGACACCGGCACCGACGGGAAGTTCGGCGAGCACCTCAAGGAGCAACCTGCGGTCCAGTGGCGCGGCGGTCGAGTACAGCGAATCTGACAGTGCCGCATAGTTTTTGCCGTCGGGACCGCGCTCGCCGATGAGGCCGGGCCGCGACGGCAGTTCGAGCCAGATCGTGACCAGTTGCAGCCAGCGGGCCGCGGCCGGAGCCTCCAGGAATCGGTCGGCGGCCACGGTGGGCGCCCAATACAGCAGCGTGTCGTCCGGGGGCATCGGGTCCGGTAGGCCCCTGGCGATGAGTCCTCCGGCCGCGGTCAGTTCGAGGATCAGACCCATTCGCTGCTCGTCGATCCCGGTGAGTTTGGCCAGCCGCTTGGTCTCGCGCACACCTAGACCACCGCTGCGTAGTTCGGGAACCGCCGCTGCCGACAGCGCCTCCAGCACGACTTCGACCTGGCGGATCAACTCCAGAGCCGCACCGGCGGCGGAACCGTCGGCATCTTTGGCGGTGGTGGTCGCCGCGATCGGATCCGGCTGGGTCAGGTTCTTTTGACCGGCGTCGTCGCCGCGAAGCAACTGTCCGACGTTGCGCGGCAACACCACCGTGTCGGCGTCCACTCGGCGCAACAACCCGGCCGCCAGCAGTCGCTGCACCGGTCGGTCGGCCGGCGTTCCGGGAGCGGCGTCTCGGGTGCGGCCCAGCGGGGACCGCGCCACCAGTTTCTCCAGCACCTCGCGGGCGGGCTCGTCGAGGTCCTCGATCAACCCGGCGATCTCCTCGACGGAGCGCCCGGGATCCTCCGCGGCGACCTGACCCGGAAACCAGGGCAGCGCGTCGGCGGCCTCCGGTGACAGGCGGACCTCGGTGTCACCCCACAGCAGCGCCCGCTCCCGAAGGCCGTCGAGCGCGGCCAGGACGGCGTCCGCCGGGGCGCGGGACTCGAGCAGGTCCACCGCCTCCGTGACCGGCACGGGCGTGCGATCCGCCCCCAGCCACAGCAGCGCATCCAGTGCTGCCAGGGATAGAAAGTCCAGCTCGTCGGAGGCGGCTTTGACCGACTGGCGGGAAACGGCCCGGGCCGCGAGGGCCGCAACACTGCCCGGTGCCGGTTGGGCCAGGTCGGGCCGGAGTTCCAGTAGCCGGATCAGGGAGTCGTCATCGAGACCGGATAGCCATGACCCCAGCGGCAGGCTTGCATGCTCGGTCATCGGTGATGAGCTTAAATCAGCCGGCAGACCGGCGAGTTCGCCGGACAAGTGTCACAATGACAACGTGGCACAAAAAACGCATCGATACATCGACAATGGCTGGCCCACCAGGGACCCCGAGGACCACCCGGTCAGCGAGTTGGCGGCCGACCGTGTGGGTGCGCTGTCCCCGTTCGGGGACACCACCTTCCCGCTGCCCGCCACCGATCTGCCGTACGTGCATCCGGTCACCGTCGTCAACAAGTGACGGTGACCACCGGGCCGCAGCACCGCCTGTCGCACCTCGACGATCGCGGCGCCGCGCGGATGGTCGACGTTTCAGAGAAGGTCCCCACCGCGCGATCCGCTATCGCGGTTGGCATCGTTCACACCAGCGTCGAGGTCGTTTCTTTGCTCACCTCCGGCGAACTCCCCAAGGGAGACGCTCTGGCCACCGCCCGGCTAGCCGGGATACTGGCCGCCAAGCGCACCAGCGATCTGATTCCGCTGTGTCATCAACTGGCGCTGAGCAAAGTGGATGTTTCTTTCGAGATCACCGCCAGCGCAATCGAACTGACCGCAACGGTGAGTACAACTGATCGAACCGGCGTTGAGATGGAAGCGCTGACTGCAGTGGCGGTCGCCGCGCTGACCGTCTACGACATGATCAAGGCCGTCGACCCCGCCGCTCGGCTCGACGGTATCCGCGTCGTGTCCAAAGAGGGGGGCAAGACCGGAATGTGGACCGCCGAAAGGTGAAGGTCGCGCGGGTGGTGATCGCGTCTACCCGCGCCGCCGCCGGTGTCTATGACGACCGTTGCGGGCCGATCATCCGCGACTGGTTTTCCGCCCGCGGTTTCGACGTCGCCATTCCTGCTGTGGTGCCCGACGGCGAGGCGGTGCACGAGGCGCTGCGCACCGCGCTGGCGCAGGGTGCCGACGTTGTCGTCACCTCCGGGGGAACCGGGATATCGCCCACCGACGCCACCCCGGAGGCCACGTTGGCGGTGATCGACTATCAGATCCCAGGACTGGCCGACGCCATCCGGCGTTCCGGACTGCCGAAGGTGCCGACCTCGGTGCTGTCCCGCGGGGTCTGCGGAGTGGCCGGCCGCACCCTGGTCGTCAACCTGCCGGGCTCGGCGGGCGGCGTCCGCGATGGCCTCGCGGTGCTGGCCGACGTGCTCGATCATGCGTTGGATCAACTTGGTGGGGGGGACCACCGGTGACGCGAGTTGTGCGAGCGGTCGTGACCGAGGCTCCCATCGAACTTTCCGACCACGAGCATCTCGTGGCCGGGGATGCCGCCGGTGCCGTGGTCGGCTTCGCCGGCGTGGTGCGCAACCACGACGCCGGCCGGCAGGTGCTCCGCCTGGAGTACTCGGCGCACCCGCACGCAGAGCAGCGCCTGTTCGAGGTGTTGGCCGAGGTGGCGGCGGAGGTGGCGGCGAACTCGTCGGGGGTGCACGCGATTGCCGCCAGTCATCGGGTCGGGCCCCTGCGGGTTGGTGACGCCGCACTGGTGGTTGCGGTGTCGGCCGACCACCGGGCTGCGGCGTTCGGCACCTGCGCGGTGGTCGTCGAGCGCGTCAAGGAGGCCATACCGGTGTGGAAACATCAGTTCTTCGCCGACGGCAGCGACGAGTGGGTGAACTGGGCCTGATGCTCGGCCGGTGCGTTACTGGGCCGGTGCGTTACTGGGCCGGTGCGTTACTCGGCAGTAAGCGCCGGGGCCGTAGTAGCCGGGGCCGGGGGAGCCTGCACCGGGGTCAGCACCGGAGCCGACCCATCCGCCATGATCGTTGTCGGGTCGGTCTCGCCGGGCAGGGGAGCGGTCAGCGAGCGCTGTGTCAGGGCCAGCAGGAGGTCGTTGCGGTCGACCTCCTTGTTCTGGATTGCGTGCCACAGATCCTTGAGATAGCTCACGTTGGGGTTGGTTTCCGGGCCGACCGGCGCGGCACTTGTGCCTGGCGGCAGGCTATCGAGGCTCGGTAGGTGCTGTGCGCCGTCGGCAGGCGCGGACGCGACGACCGCAGTGGTGGGGGTTGTCGGTTCGCCGCCCGGGACCGCCCCCGGGGCGGTGGTGGTAGGTGCGGTGATGTCTTCAGATGCGGTGATGTCTTCAGATGCGGTGATGTCTTCAGATCCGGCGCTCGCGGGGGCGACCGCTACTGCCGTCGCTGGTGGCACCGGCGGAGCCGGCTGGTCGGCGGGCGCTGGGTCGTCCGGCGCTGGGTCGGCGAGTGCTGGGTCGGCGGGCGCGGGAGATTGGGGTGCACCGCCGTTCCATCCGGCAGGGCTGAAGTTCGCGTCGCCGGAGGCGGTGTCGAAGCCGATCGAGACGATGTCTTCGGCGACGGCGTCGGCCTCTTCGATGATGGGGTCTTCCTCGGTGACCGCCGGCGCGCTCACGACGGTGCGCGGAGTCGGGCCGGACAGGCCGCGGCCACAGACTGGCCAGGCGCCTTTGCCCTGATTGGCCAGCACCCGTTCGGCGACGGCGATCTGCTCCTCGCGGGTGGCCAGATTTGCCGCCGGGGCGAATTCGCCGCCGCCATGCCCGGACCAGGTGCTGGGGGCAAACTGCAGCCCGCCCTGGTAGCCGTTGCCGGTGTTGATGGCCCAGTTGCCGCTGGACTCGCAACTGGCCACCCGTTCCCATTCGGCGTCGGTTGCCGCGGCTGACTGGGCGGCGCCACCGATGAAGACGCCACCAAGGGCTGCTCCGGTGAGGGCGATCTTGGCGACGTTGACCGATGAAGTCGTGGGCTTGCGGTGGCGTCCGGCCATGGCGTGAGTCCTCTCTGCCACGCGCTTGCGAGGGCAAGTGGTCGGCGTTCGAAACAGGGGTCCGGCCGAGGGCCCGCCGCGGTGTGCGGGCGGGCAAACCAAACGGTATCGGCTGGCTGAGGGCTCGTCACCTTTTCGGTCCGGGTGCGTTTCTGGGGCCGGCAGCCCTCGCGGCGCCGGGAAAACCCCAGCGTTAGCCCAGCTTGAGTGGCTCCGTGATCAAGCGGAGGCACAGCCGTGACGTCGCTGTGATGTGACCTAAATCACTGTTAGCCGCCGGCAAACGGCGGCAGGACGTCAAGGGTTTGATGGGGTCGCAGCGAAGCACTCCGGTCGCGGACGGCGACCCCGTCGCACAGGTAGGAGCACTTCTGCAACACCAGTGCCATTTCGTCACTCTGACCACATATTTCTCCGATAGCGTCCGCGATCGTCGCGCCCGGGCCGAGCACCAGTTCCGTGGCACCGGTTCCGGCGGCGTTCCGGGCGGCGGCAAAGAACCGCACGGTGACCGGGACGGCGGTGGTGACGTCGGTCATAGTCAGCCCCCGATCGCGCTCATCGGTCGTTGCGGCTGCACGAAACCGGGGTCGTTGATGCCATGCCCGGCGGCCTTACGCCACATGGCGGTGCGCCACGCGGTTTCGAGTCCGGCGTCGTCGGCGCCACCCCGAAGCAACCCGCGCAGGTCGGTCTCCTCGGTCGCGAACAGACAGTTGCGAACCTGGCCGTCCGCGGTGAGTCGGGTGCGGTCGCAGGCCGCACAAAACGCCTCCGACACCGACGCGATGATTCCGACCGTCGACGGCCCGCCGTCGACCAGCCACAGCCGCGCCGGCGCCGATCCGCGCGGTGCGGGATCGGCGCGCAGATCGAACTCGGCGCGCAGCGACGCCTCGATCTCGTGTGCGTTGATCGCCGACTCGCGTCGCCACCGGTGGCCCGCATCGAGAGGCATCTGCTCGATAATCCGCAACTGGTATCCGTGGCGCAGGCAGAAGCGCAGGAGCGCGGCTGCGTCACCGGGGCCGGATTCGGGATCGAGCACGGCGTTGACCTTGATCGGGCCGAGCCCCGCGGCGGCGGCCGCGGTCAGGCCGTCGAGCACCTCGCCGAGCCGATCGCGGCGGGTAATGGCGGCGAAGTGCCCGGGGTCGAGGGTGTCCAGCGAGACGTTCACCCGGTCCAGTCCGGCGGCGGCCAGGCCACGGGCGCGCGCGGCTAACCCCACCCCGTTGGTCGTCAGTGCGATCTCCGGCCGCGGCGCTAACCGGGCGGTCGCGGTGATGATGTGCTCGAGGCCCCGATAGAGCAGGGGCTCGCCGCCGGTGAAGCGGATGCTGGTGATACCCAGGCGGGTCACGGCCAATCGCAACAACCGGGTCAGCTCGTCGGGTGTCAGAAGATCCTGGCCTGGCAACCAGTCCAGGCCCTCGGCCGGCATGCAGTAGGTACAGCGCAGGTTGCACCGGTCGGTGAGCGAGACTCGCAGATCACTCGCCACCCGGCCGAAGGTATCGACCAGCGGGCCCTGCCGAGGCATGTCGTCCAGCGCGGCGTCCGGATTCCGGCGGACGGCGGGCAGGCCAAGCGCGATCGGCGTCATCGGTGTTCCGATTCGCGGTCGACGGGGACGATCTCCTTGCCGAGCGGCATCAGCGAGACGGGTATCAGCTTGAGGTTGGCCAATGCCAGAGGAATTCCGATGATCGTGATCGCCATCGCCACCGCGGTAACGATGTGTCCGATGGCCAGCCATAGACCACACAGCACAACCCACAGGACGTTCCCCACCAGGGCGCCGGGGCGGGGGCCGGGTTTTTCGATGATGGTCCGGCCGAACGGCCACAGTGCGTACGCGGCGATCCGCAGCGAGGCGAACCCGAACGGGATCGTGACTATGAGCACAAAGCAGATCAGTGCCGCCAGCAGGTAACCCAGCGCTAGCCACAAACCGCCGAACAACAGCCAGATGATGTTCAGGAGTAGGCGCATATCACCTCCGAGGGTTTCATCACCCTACCGAACATAACCAGGCGACTCGGGTGGCCGGTGTTGAGTAGGATCGCCTCACGTGTCCTGCCCAGCGGGGCGCGTCGTCATGTATTTCGTTCCGAGTGCCTCCATGAGACGAGCAGGTGAGACCAGTGCCGACCGGCAAGGTGAAGTGGTACGACGCCGACAAAGGGTTCGGCTTCCTCTCCCAGGAGGACGGCGAGGACGTCTACGTGCGCTCCTCAGCCCTACCCGAGGGCGTCGAGGACCTCAAGGCCGGCCAGAAGGTCGAGTTCGGGCTGGCGTCGGGTCGACGCGGCCCGCAGGCGCTCAGCGTCACGCTGATCGACGCTCCGCCGAGCCTGACCCGGACTCGCCGGGAGGCCGCGGCCGCCGAGCACAAGCACACCCCTGACGAGTTGCACGGCATGGTCGAGGACATGATCAGTCTGCTGGAGGGCGCGGTTCAACCCGAGTTGCGCAAGGGCCGTTACCCCGACCGCAAGATCGCGCGCCGGGTCTCGGAGGTCGTCCAAGCGGTCGCGCGCGAACTCGACGCATAATCGTCCCGCGCGTCGCCCCCCGCCGAGCGTCGACTCAGACGCCAGGCCGCCCTAATCCCACGCGAACTGCACCGACCATTCGGCGTGCGGCAGGTCGAGCAGCTCACCGTTCTCGTCCTGCACGAGGGTCAGCAACTGCACCACCACGCCGACTACCCGGCCGCGCTGCGGATCAACGGTCGGGATGGTCACCGCGAGAGTGGTGTCGGGTCGATAGACAGTGGTGGTGGTGTCGCGTTCGTCGGCGTACACCTTCAACAGCCGCCACGGCGCGCGGCTGATCGCGCTCGGCACCGAAAGCTGAACCGGATAGCCGTCACTGACCGAAAGTTGCCCCGGTGCGGCGCTTTGGGCGCAGTCGTTGAGGTCAATCACGTTGCAGTACAGGAAAGGTGCCACCCGAACGGTCTCGCCCTGGGAGTAGGCGCTGATCTCCGGCAGACCGGAGGTGTCGTGGCGGGTGTGGAGCCAGGCGCCGAGGCCGGCCCCGACCGAGGCCAGCATCACCAGTGCTGCCACGAGCCAGCCGGTGGCCCGCCTCACCGGTGCGGCACCGCGGGGCGACTCTCCGGCTCGGCAAGCACCGGGCGGTTGCCACCGAAGCCGGGTATCAGCGAGGCGCCGCGGTGGCTCACCACGGTCTGCGCCAGGCCGAGGAGCAACACTGCGCCGATCGCGGTGAAGCCGACCCACAGTTCGGTGTAAACCAGTACGCCCAGCGCGCCGCCGAGTACCCAGGCCAACTGCAGCGCCGACTCCGAACGCCCGAATGCCGAGGCGCGAGACTCCTCTGGGAGGTCGTCCTGCAGCGAGGCGTCCAGTGAAGCCTTGGCGATAGCGCTGGCGCCCGAGGTCACTAACGCGGCCGCTGCCGCAGCGATGAGGTTTCCGGCGACCGCTGCCGCCAGTGCCGCAGTGGTAACCGCGATAGCCGCCCGGACCACCAGTACCGAGGGCCGACCCAACTGCGACCGGGCGGCGGCGAAGTTACCGGCAAAGTTGCCGATGCCCGCGGCCAGGCCGATCATCCCGAGAATCCCGAGTTGCACCCAGCCGCTGGCGTCCTGCGATTTCGCGACGAACGCCGGATAGAGAAACAGGAAGCCGACCATCGCCTTGATCGTGCAGTTACCCCACAGTGCGGTGATGATGTTGCGCCCCAGCGGTTGTCGCGGGGATTCGATGACCTCGGTGGGCTCCTCGTCGAGCCAGGACCAGTCCCCGGACTCGGTGCCGCCGTGATAGCTCAGGGTGGTGGGAATCTCGCCCTCGGTGACTTCCACCCAGCGTGGGATGCGCATCGCGAGCGAAGCGCCGGCGATGGTCACGAAAACCACGACGAACAACGCCCCGGGAAGTCCGAACAGCGTGGAGAACGCGTATTCGATGCCCGCCGCGACACCACCGCCGACGATCGTGCCGCCGATGAGGCCGAACATCGTGAGCCGGGAGTTCATCCGGACCAGATCGATCGTCGGGGGCATCACCCGCGGGGTCACCGCGCTGCGTAGCACGGTGAACGACTTCGACAGCACCATCATGCCCAGCGCGCACGGATA
>CAIWCQ010000250.1 GCA_903911165.1 uncultured Actinomycetes bacterium
CGGTCGGCGGGACACACCAGGATGCTCAGTAGCTTCGGGTCGAGCCTCACACGTTTCCTTCCGGGAACAGTCCTTCCGGAAACAGTCCTTCCGGAAACAGTCCTTCCGGAAACAGTCCTTCCGGACACAGTAGAGCCCCCGGACTACGGAGACGGGACGGGAACCGCCTGCACCGTCGTCACCGTGGCGCCAGCCTGACCCCCACCGGCAGTCGCGCCACCGGCAGCGGTACCTGGATTACTGGCGCCCGGCATCTGTCCGGCCCCCATGACCGCGCTGTTGGCCCCCTGCTGCGACTGGGCTCCCTGCAGAAGTTCGGTCTGAGCCTTGACCTTCGCCTGATAGGCGACGGTGTTCTTCAGCGCCTCGATCAGCGGGTTCTGATTCGGCCGGTACTCCGCAGCCGCGGTCACCTGGTCGAGGTAGACCTGGGAGGGCTTGTAGCCCATCGCCCGCAGTTTCAACGTGATCTTCAGCAACTTGGACAGCTGC
Source organism: uncultured Actinomycetes bacterium (assembly GCA_903911165.1). Lineage (GTDB taxonomy): Bacteria > Actinomycetota > Actinomycetes > Mycobacteriales > Mycobacteriaceae > Mycobacterium. Next base: position 493 of record CAIWCQ010000250.1, read on the forward strand.
CCGCCCCCGGTGCCGACCGCGTACTGCTCGGCGAGGTCGTCAAGGATGTCGGCATGCGCCGGCACCGCCGACCCGCACACCAACCCAACCGCGAGAGCAACCCCGGCAATGCCGGTGCGCACACCTCGCCAGCCTCGGTTGCCGCCTGTTCTCGTCATCTGTCCCCTCCGGGCATGTGATGTCGCTCAGTCTACCGGGCTTAGGGTCTACCGGGCTTAGGGTCTACCGGGCTTGCGGTCGGCCGGGGCTTAGGGTCTACCGGGCTGGGGCCGTCAGCCTTCGATAGACCGACGCCGTCAGCTTCTTATACGACTGACTATCGCCGTCCAGGTACCAGCTGTTACGACCCGCCCTGGGCACACCGGCCGCCCGCAGCGCCGACGCGACCGGCCGGTAGGAGGCACTCACCGCCAGATCGGGCACCACATGCACCACGTCCGGCGGCAATCCAACCGGCATCGACGCCACCGCCTCGCCCAAGTCGGCGACTGTCATACTCTTCCCCGGCCGCAGCGAGACCGCGGTGACGGCCAGGGTCCCGGCCGGGGTGTCCACCCCGTAGGTCACCGCCAGGTCAACCGCGGCGATGGCTCCGATGGCGTCGGTGATCGGCGCGGGGAACACCACCCCGCGCGGCGTGTGCAGGAACCCGGAACGGTTTCCGAGGAGCCAGAAATCGCCGTCGGCGTCGCGCCAGAACACGTACTCGGTGGAGATCCAGACGTCGCCGGCGGCGAACACCCCGCGTTTGATCGACGCGGTGGGGTCGATCGGTCCCCACGGCCGAGCCAGCAGGACACCGATCTCTTCGGGTCCGGCGACCTTCACGAAGCCACGCTGATCCTCGAGAATGAGGTCTTCGGTCACGTCGTAGGCGCCCAACTCGACCTCGCCGCCGCCGGGCAGTGGCCGACCCTCGCTGCCGATCTTGGTTCCGGCCACGTTGGCGAGCACGGCCTGCCCGTCGGAGGTGGCGAAGAACTCCACCACCTTCGCGGGCTCGAAGGCCTCCAGCAGGCGTCGCCACAATCCGGTCGGCAGGCCCGATCCCATGAAGAGTCGGATCGGGTTGTTGCCGGCCAGCGGACTCTTGCCGGCGGACGCGAAGCCGGGATCTTCGACGATCTCCCGCAGCATCGACCAGGTGTAGGTCACCACGGTGACGCCGTATTGGCGGATCTCATCGAAGAACCGGTCCGGCTGTAGACCTCGGGACAGTGCGATTCGCGCGCCGGCCACCACCGCACCGCCCAGGCTGACCAGCAGGCCGGACTGATGGTGCAGTGGGGTCAGGCAGTAGACGGTGTCATTTCGGGTGAGCGCGGCAGCCGAGGCGGTGCCGAAGGCCGACAGCGCCCAGCGGTAGTTGGTGATCTGCTTGGGCTCGAGATCCCCGCCGCCTCTGGAGTTGAACACCACGTAGGCCACGTCGCGGGCGAAGCCGGGGTTGGGCCGGTACCACCCGGGCAGTTCCACCGCCTCGGGGTCGATCTTCTCCATGTCGATCACGGTGCTGCGCGCCGGCAGATCAAGATCGCGGGCATCACCGCCGCCGAGTACCAGCGTCTGCACCGGCAATCTGCTCGCGGCGGCCAGATTCGCCGGGTCGGTGATCAACTCGGTGATACCGCCGAGTCGAGTGGCCGCGGCGAGGTCGCCGTCGGGGGGCATCAGCACGGCGACGCCGCCCAGACGAGACAGCGCGGCGATCGCCACCATCGCGCTGGGGCGGGTGTCCATCAGCACGCCTACGCGAGTGCCCTGCCGCACGCCGACCGCGATCAGGCCCCGCACTACGTTGTCGATACGCCGGTTGACGGCGTCGTAGGTGTGCACGCGGCCGTCGAACAACAGGAACTCGCCCTCGGGCACCGACTCGGCCTGTTCGGAGATGATGCGCCCCAACGAGATTCGGGTGTGATCGTTGATCTGGCCCAGCCGCACCAGGCGCGGCAGCGTGCGCACGGTCTCAATGGCCAGCGTGCGCAGCGACTTGTTGACGCCGGCGACGGCGTCGGCGGCTCCGCGGGCGATCGACGCGGCCAACTCGGAGGCCTCGGCGACACTGTGCATGACGCGCGAGCTCATTGCCACACCGGTCTGGCCGGAACTGGCAGTCGTATCCGGCATCGGCGCGATGTTGTCCGGGCGTTCGGCGCCGCCGGCGAGCCACTGCACCCACGCCGCGACGGTGGGCCAGGTGATGGTGGCCGCCTTCGACCCGACAACCAGCCCGAAGTGGCCGGCCCGGATCATCACTTCGTACGCCTCCGCCTTGGGCGCGGCGCGCTTGATCCCCCGCACCGAGGCGGGTTGCCCGATGTCGTCGACCTCGCCGACGAACGCCAGCACCGGACAGGTGATGTCGGCCAGCGTCACCAACTGGCCCTTGATGGCGAACCCGCCGGTCATCATCCGGTTGTGTGACACGAACTGCTTGAGGAGTTCCGAGACCGCCGGTCCGGACCAGGCGATCCAGCCGTCGTTGTCGAGGAACCGGCGCTGCTGTTCGCGCGGCAGCAGGGCCTCCCGATCATGCAACTGCAGCAGGAAGTCGAATTTCGACTTGGCCGACTTGACCGGATCAAGCATCTGGAACCCGGTGCGGGCCAGCCAACCCGGGATGTCGATCCGGTTGAACACATGGTCGGCGAGGAACTCCGCGCCCACGACGCCCATGTTGGCCGGGATACCCATCGGCAGCGCCGCCAGGGTGTCCACCGGGGAGCCGAAGGCCACCACACTGGCGACGTCCTTGGATTGGCGGTAGGCGGCCGTCTGATAGCTGAACATGCCGCCCTGGGAGTAGCCGACCAGGTGGACGGGCTGACCGGTGGCGGCGACAACGATGTCGATGGCCTCGCTGAGCGCGACGATGTGGTCGGTGAGGGTGCGCTCCATGCCGCCCTTGACCTTGTCCGGCGAGCCGTAGTCGATCACCCACGGATCCACGCCGGCGGCATGCAGGATTCCGACGGCGCCCTCGGCCCGGCTGACGTCCCACATGTTCGCCGACATCATCATCGGGTGAACCATCAGGGCCGGCGGCCCGGCCGACGCCCGGCCGGGGCGGTTATCCGGCGGAAAATACCGCCGGAGCTTGTACATGTTGTTGCTCTCGACAATCTGGAAGGTGGACGGCACAGCGCCGGTCTCCAGACCGCCCCAGCGGGCCACCTCGTAGCCGTTCTGGGCGGTCGCGACCAACCGCTCCAAAGGTCGTGCGATCGCCGACAAATTCAGATCTACCACCGCTGCTCCCCGCTGAGACCCTGTCCTTGGTACAACCCTGTGCTGGGTACACCCTGTGCTTGTAAAACCCGTGCTGGGTAAAACCCTGTGCTTCCCCCACAGCCTAGGCTCTTGGCGGTGGCACATCTGCTTGGCGGCGAAACGCTGCGCCTGGCTTATCCGAACCGGGTGGTCTTCGACTCCGTGACGGTCGGTGTGAACGACGGCGACCGCATTGGAGTCGTCGGCCGCAACGGCGACGGCAAGTCCAGTCTGCTCGGCTTGCTGACCGGCCGGATCACGCCCGACTCCGGGCGGGTCACCCGCCGCGGCGGCCTGCGGGTGGCCGCCCTCGAGCAGGCCGACACCCTCGATCCAACGCACACCGTGGCCCAGGCCCTGGTCGGTGACCGCGCCGAGTACGAGTGGGCGGGGGATCCGAAGGTCCGCGACGTGGTGGCCGGCCTCGCGGCCGATCTCGACTGGCAGACGCCGATCGCCGCACTCTCCGGCGGTCAGCGTCGCCGGGTGCAGTTGGCCGAACTCTTGATCGGCGACTGGGATGTGATCGCCCTCGATGAGCCCACCAACCACCTCGACATCGAGGGCATCACCTGGCTGGCGGCCCATCTGAAGGCGCGCTGGTCGCGCACCGCCGGCGGGCTGCTGGTGGTCACCCACGACCGGTGGTTCCTCGATGAGGTGGCCGCCACCACGTGGGAAGTCCACGGGGTTGGCCCCGAAGGAAGCGGCCGCGGCAGTGTCGTGGAACCGTTCGACGGCGGTTACGCCGCGTATGTGCTGCAGCGCGTGGAGCGCGACCGGATGGCGGCGGCCACCGAGGCCAAGCGGGTGAACCTGATGCGCAAGGAGCTGGCCTGGTTGCGCCGGGGCGCTCCGGCTCGCACTTCCAAACCTAAGTTCCGCATCGACGCGGCCAATCAGTTGATCGCCGACGTGCCGCCGGTGCGCGACACCGTCGAGTTGGCCAAGCTCGCCACCAACCGGCTCGGCAAGGACGTCATCGACCTGCTCGACGTGTCGGTGTCCTACCCGGGAAACGACGGGTCCGGGGTGCCGGTGCTGCGCGACGTCGAATGGCGCATCGCTCCCGGCGAACGCACCGGCATCGTCGGGGCTAACGGTGCGGGCAAGTCCACTCTGCTGGGCCTGATCGCCGGCACGATCCAACCGGACCGGGGCCGGGTCAAGCGCGGTAAGACGGTACGACTGGCCATGCTCGATCAGCAGGCCGGCGAGCTCGTCGAAATCGCCGATGATCTGGTGCGTGATGTTCTGGGTCGGCTCAAGGCCGGCTATCAGGTCGACGGTAAGGAAATGACACCGGCGCAGTTGTTGGAACGCTTGGGGTTTGGTCGCGATCAGCTGGCAACCCGGGTGGGTGAGCTATCCGGCGGCCAGCGCCGCCGACTGCAACTCATGTTGACGTTGTTGGCCGAACCCAATGTGCTCATTCTCGACGAGCCCACCAACGATGTGGACATCGACATGCTCTCGGCTACCGAGGATCTGCTCGATTCCTGGCCGGGCACGTTGATCGTGGTGTCCCACGACCGCTATCTGCTCGAGCGAATCACCGATCAGCAGTACGCGATCATCAACGGGCATCTGCGGCACCTGCCCGGCGGGGTGGATGAGTACCTGCGGATTTCGGCCACCCGCGGCGCAGCCCAGGTATCGGGACCGAAGTCCATCGGGCCGCCGACGCACACCGGCGCCGAGCTCTCGGGGGCAGAATTACGCAGCATTCACAAAGAGATCGCGGCACTGGATCGCGCAGTCGCCAAGCTGAGCGACCGGGTCAATGTCAAGCACGTCGCGCTGGCCGAACACGATCAGTCCGATCACGCCGGCATCACCCAGCTGACCCGCGAACTGCGGGAACTCGAAGCGGAACGCGACGATAAAGAAAACCGCTGGCTGGAACTCTCCGAATCGATTGAGTAACCGAATACCTCAGCGCCGCAGCCGGTTTCGCAGCTCAGCGACTGAGGCCCAGACGGTGTGCAACTGCCGTGCCACCTGCTCCGGGGCGGTACCGCCGCGGCTGTCCCGCGCCGCTACCGACCCGGTGACAGTCAGCACCTCGCGCACCTCCGGGGTCAGCTCAGCACTGACCTGAGCCAGTTCGGCGTCGGTAAGATCCGCCAGGCCCACGCCGCGGGTTTCTGCCACGCGCACCGTCGCACCGGCGGTCTCGTGAGCGACCCGGAACGGCACACCCCTGCGGACCAGCCACTCGGCGATATCGGTGGCCAGGGTGTAGCCGGCCGGTGCCAGCGCGGCCATCCGCTCGGCATCGAAGACCAGGGTGGCGGTCAGCCCGGCCATCGCCGGCAGCACCAATTCGAGTTGGGCCACCGAGTCGAACACCGGTTCCTTGTCCTCCTGCAGATCGCGGTTGTAGGCCAGCGGTTGCGCTTTGAGGGTGGCCAGCAGGCCCGCCAGGTTGCCGATCAGCCGACCCGCCTTTCCGCGCGCCAACTCGGCGACATCGGGGTTCTTCTTCTGCGGCATGATCGAGCTTCCCGTCGACCACGCATCGTGCAGCGTGACGTAACCGAATTCGGTGGTGCTCCACAAGATGATGTCCTCGGCGAGCCGGGAAACGTCGACGGCGATCATGGCGAGGATGAACGCGGCCTCGGCAGCGAAATCCCGCGAGGCCGTGGCGTCGATCGAATTATCTGCTGCGGCAGCGAAACCCAGATCGGCGGCAATAGCGTCCGGATCAAGACCCAGCGACGAACCTGCCAATGCACCGGAACCGTACGGTGATATCGCGGTGCGGTCGTCGAAGTCGGCGATCCGGTCCACATCGCGCAGCAACGGGTGCGCGTGTGCCAGTAGGTGATGCGCCAGCAGCACCGGCTGTGCGGCCTGCAGATGTGTCTTGCCGGGCATGATCGCCGTCGGGTGCGCGGCCGCCTGCGCGGTGAGCGCCTCGATGAGGCCGAACACTCCGTCGGCCACCCGGCGCATCGCGTCACGCAGCCACATCCGCAACAGCGTGGCCACCTGATCGTTGCGCGACCGTCCGGCCCGCAACCGGCCGCCGAGGTCGGCGCCGACCCGGTCGATGAGTCCACGTTCCAGTGCGCCGTGGACGTCCTCGTCGGTGAGCAGTGGGGTGAAGCTGCCGTCGGCGATGTCGGCACCCAGGCTGTCCAGTCCGACGAGCAATGAGTCGCGCTGCTCGTCGGTCAAGAGCCCGGCTTTATGCAGCACCTTCGCATGGGCCTTCGACGCGGTGACATCGTAGGGCGCCAGCACCCAGTCGAAGTGAGTGGAGCGGCTCAGCGCCACCAGTTCCGGCGCGGGACCGTCGGCGAACCGCCCACCCCACAGCGATCCCTCGTTGGTGGTCATGTCTTTTTGCCCCGCATATCGCCCCGGGCAGATTCGTCTGCCCGCATGTCTCTAGCAGCGGCGATCTTCGACGACAGCCCGTGCAGGTGGACGAAACCCTTGGCCGCGGACTGATCGAAGGTGTCGCCGGCGTCGTAGGTGGCGAGGTTGAAGTCGTACAGCGACTCCGGGCTGCGACGGCCGTTGACCGCAATGTGTCCACCATGCAGCACCATCCGGATCTCGCCGGTCACCCGCTCCTGGGTGGTGGCGACGAAGGACTCCAGGGCGTTCTTCAGCGGGGAGAACCACAGGCCGTCGTAAACCAGTTCGGCCCAGCGCCGGTCGGTGGTCCGCTTGAACCGGCTGAGTTCGCGCTCCAGCGTCACGTGTTCGAGTTCGGTGTGGGCGGTGATGAGCGCCATCGCGCCCGGCGCCTCGTAGATCTCCCGGCTCTTGATACCGACCAGTCGGTCCTCGACGACGTCGAGTCGGCCCACGCCCTGCGCACCCGCGCGCCGATTGAGTTCGACAATGGCTTCCAGCACGGTCACCGGTCTGCCGTCAACCGATACCGGCCGGCCACTGTCGAAGCCGATGATCACCTCGTCGGGGGTGTTGAAGTTGACGGTCGGGTCCTCGGTGTAGTCGTAGACGTCCTTGGTCGGGGCGTTCCACAGGTGTTCCAGGAAGCCGGTCTCCACGGCGCGGCCCCAGACGTTCTGGTCGACGGAGAAGGGCGAGCGCTTGGTGACGTTGATCGGGATCGCGTTCTCCTCGGCGTACGCGATGGCCTTCTCCCGGGTCCAGGCGTAGTCGCGGACCGGGGCCAAAACCTCCAGATCCGGTGCGAGTGTGGCGAACCCGACTTCGAAGCGCACCTGGTCGTTGCCCTTGCCGGTGCAGCCGTGGGCGACAACGCCGCCGTCGTACTTCCGCGCCGCGGCCACCAGATGTTTGACGATCAACGGCCGGCTCAACGCCGAGACCAACGGATAGCGGTCCATGTAGAGCGCGTTGGACTCGATGGCCGGCAGACAGTACTCGTCGGCGAATTCGTCGCGGGCATCAATCACGACGGCTTCGGCGGCACCGCAGTCGATGGCGCGCTGCCGCACGACCTCCATGTCCTCGCCGCCCTGTCCGAGGTCGATGGCGACCGCCACCACCTCTTTGCCGGTCTCCCTACCGATCCAGCTGATGGCCACCGAGGTGTCCAGGCCACCGGAGTAGGCCAGGATGACGCGCTCGGACATGAAGTTTCTCCTCTGGATCAGTGCTCAGCGGGCGTGCTCAGCGGATGTTCTCGAACAGGGTGGCCAGTTGCGCGCCGGTCATCGGCTCGCGGGCGATCACCAGAATGGTGTCATCCCCGGCAACGGTGCCGACCACCTCGGGCAGTGCGGCCCGGTCGATGGCGCTGGCCAGGTAGTGCGCCGCACCCGGCGGGGTACGCAGCACCGCGAGGTTCCCGCTGGCGTCGGTGGATACCAGCAGCTCGCCGAGCAGTCGTGACACGCGTTCGGTCCCGCCGGAGACGCCGCGCACCGGGCTGCCGTCCTCGGGCACGACATAGACCCCGCCACCACCGTCGGCGCCGCGCAACTTCACCGCGCCGAGTTCTTCGAGGTCCCGCGACAGGGTGGCCTGGGTGACGTCGATGCCGTCGTCGGCCAGCAGTGCGGCGAGCTCGCTCTGGCTGTGCACCGACCGTGACGACAGGATCGCGACGATGCGCGCCTGACGCCCGGCCCGGGTGGTGGCGACTTCCGGGGACCCTGTCATTGGGGTCCTCGGGATCCCCGGGGCGCATGCTCCAACAGCCACACCAGCAGCGCCTTCTGGGCGTGAAGGCGGTTCTCGGCTTCGTCCCACACCGCGCTGTGCGGGCCGTCGATCACCTCATCGGTGATCTCCTCGCCCCGGTGTGCCGGAAGGCAGTGCAGCACAATGGCTTCCGAGTCGGCTCGGGACAGCAGTTCGGCGTTGATCTGGAAGGACCGGAACGGGCCCACGCGGTCCAGGCCGTCATTCTCCTGACCCATCGAGGTCCAGGTGTCGGTGACGAGCACATCGGCACCCGAGGCGGCGCTGTGCGGATCATCGGTGATGGTGAGGGTCGCACCGGTCTCGGCGGCGCGGGCCCGCACGGCGCCGACGACGGACGCGTCGGGCTCGAATCCCGCCGGGGCGGCAATCGTCACGTGAACACCGGCGGTCACTCCACCGAGCATCAGCGAGTTAGCCATGTTGTTGGCGCCGTCCCCGAGGTAGGCCATCCGCAGGCCCGACAGTGAGCCCTTCCGTTCGGCGAGGGTCTGCAGATCGGCGAGTACCTGGCACGGGTGGAACTCATCGGAGAGCGCGTTGACCACCGGAACCGTTGCCGCTGAGGCCATCTCGTCGAGCCGGTGCTGACCGAAGGTCCGCCAGACGATCGCGTCGACGTAGCGGGACAGCACCCGGCCGGTGTCTTCCAGGGTCTCATCCCGGCCGAGTTGGGTCCTGCTGCCATCGACCACGACGGCGTGCCCACCGAGCTGGGCGATGCCCATCTCGAAGGAGAACCGGGTGCGGGTGGAGTTCTTGTCGAAGATCACTGCCACCCCCCGGGGCCCCTCCAGCGGCCGCCGGCCAAAGGGGGCCGCCTTGAGTTCGGCGGCCAACCCCAGTACCTCGGCCTGCTCGGCCGGGGACAGGTCGTCGTCGCGCAGGAAGTGCCGCAGGCCGCTCACGTCCGCACCGCCGCATCCGCGGTGTCCAGAATGCCGGGCAGCGCCGCCAGGAAACTCATCACCTGCACCTGCGAGATGATCAGCGGCGGCGCCAACCGGATGACGTCGGGAGCGGCCGCATTGACCAGGAATCCGGCGGCGCGGGCGGCGGTCTCGACGGCCTTGGCACCCGGCGCGGTCAGCACCACTCCGCGCAGCAGACCCCGCCCGCGGACGTAATCCACCAGGGGGTGCTGCAACGATTCGATTCCGTGCGCCAGGATCGCGCCCACCGCATCGGCGTGACCGCACAGATCATCGTCGTCGAGCACCCGCAGCACCGCACACGCGGCGGCCGCGCAAATCGGATTACCGCCGAAGGTACTGCCGTGCATGCCCGGCGTCATCAATTCCGCGGTCGGGCCGATGGCCAGGCAGGCGCCGATCGGCAGTCCACCGCCCAGTCCCTTGGCGAGGGTCACGACGTCGGGTGTGATGCCGTCGTGGTGGTGGGCGAAGAATGTTCCGGTGCGGCCGACTCCGGTCTGCACCTCGTCGATCACCAGAAGTGCACCATGGCGAGTGGTGATCTCCCTGGCCGCGGCCAGGTAGCCGTCCGGCGGCACCACCACGCCGCCCTCCCCCATGATCGGCTCCAGGAATACCGCGGCGGTGTCATCCCCGACGGCCGCCGCGAGCGCCTCGACATCGCCGAACGGCACATGACTGACGATCCCGGGCAGCGGCTCGAACGGCGCGCGCTTACTGGCCTGGCCGGTCAGCGCGAGTGCTCCCATGGTGCGGCCATGAAAAGAATTAAGGGCCGCAACGACTTTGGTGCGCCCAGTCAGCCGGCTGATCTTGAACGCCACCTCGTTGGCCTCGGCGCCGGAGTTGCAGAAAAACGCCCGCGCGGGTGCGCCGAGATGGGAGACGAGGCCCTCGGCCAGTGCGACGCCCGGTTCGGTTGCGTAGAGGTTGGAGACGTGGCCCAGGGTGTTCAACTGCGCGGTGACGGCCTCAATGATCGCCGGGTGTCGGTGGCCGAGAACATTGACGGCGATCCCGCCGAGCAGATCCAGGTAGGTCTTACCATCGACATCGGTCACCACAGCCCCGTCGCCGCTGGCCAGTGCGACCGGCGGGGTGCCGTAGTTGTCCATCATGACCGCCGTCCAGCGGTCCAGCATCGTGGTCACGGGACCACCCAATCGAACACTGTTGTCACGTTCGCACCACCTTGGTTCCAGTGCTGCCGAACAATCCGGTGAGCACACAGTGTTCGACCCGGCCGTCGATCACGTGCGCGCTCGGTACCCCGGCCAGCACCGCGCGCAGGCACGCTTCGATCTTCGGCACCATGCCCTCCTCAAGGGTGGGCAGTAGTTGCGCCAGGGCGTCGGTGTCGATCTCGGCGACCAGCGAGTCGCGATCCGGCCAACGGGTGTAGAGGCCTTCAACGTCGGTGAGCATCAGCAACGTCTCGGCATCCAATGCCTCGGCTACCGCGGCGGCGGCGGTATCGGCATTGATGTTGTAGACCACGCCATCGGTATCCGGGGCGAGGGTGGAGATCACCGGAATCCGGCCTGCCGCAATGAGATCGCGCACCACCGCGGTATTCACATGATCGACGTCGCCGACCAGGCCGATATCGGTCTCAACGCCGTCGACCAGCACACTGCGACGCACCGCCGTCAGTAGCCGGGCGTCCTCGCCGGTGAGGCCGACGGCGTACGGTCCGTGAGCGTTGATCAGGTTCACCAATTCCCGGCCGACCTGTCCGAACAACACCATGCGGACGACGTCGAGCACCTCGGGCGTGGTGACCCGGAACCCACCCTTGAACTCACCGGGGATCCCGAGGCGCTTGAGCATGGCATTGATCTGCGGGCCACCGCCGTGCACCACTACCGGGTGGATACCGGCTTCGTGCAGGGCCACGACGTCGGCGGCGAACGCGGCCTGCAGTGCGGTATCGGTCATGGCGTTGCCGCCGTACTTGACCACGACGATCTTGCCCTGGAGAGGCTCGGCGTTAAAGGCTTGGGCCTTGATCGGGGTGTTCATGAGCTGTACGCCGAGTTCTCTTCGACGTAGGCGTGCGACAGGTCGGTGGTGCGGATCGTGGCCTCGGCGTCACCCAGGTTGAGATCGATGGTGACGTCGATCTGCGGACCGGACAGGTCAACATCGCGGGCACCGGGCGCCCCGGCACCGTTGACGCACACCGGAAACCCATTGAATGCAACCGTGATCCGGTCCGGTTCGATCGGGAACGGCGACATGCCCACTGCGGCCAGCACCCGGCCCCAATTCGGGTCGGACCCGAACATCGCGGTCTTTACCAGGGAGTCGCGGCCGACGATCCGGGCGGCGGTGACGGCGTCGTCGGTCGTGCGCGCCCCGGACACAGTGATGCTCACCCGTTTGGTCACGCCCTCGGCGTCGGCCTGCATCTGTGCGCACAGGTCATCACAGACCCGCAGCACCGCGTCGTCGAGATGGTCCTGACTGGGCCGGATCTCACTGGCGCCGGAGGCGAGCAGCAGCACGGTGTCATTGGTCGAGCAGCTGCCGTCGACATCGAGCCGGTCGAAGGTACGGGCAGCCGCGCGACGCAGTGCGGTGTCCAGAGCGGCGGCATCGGCGACGGCATCGGTGGTCAGCACCACCAGCATGGTGGCCAACGACGGCGCCAGCATGCCCGCCCCCTTGGCCATCCCCCCCATCGTCCAGTTCTCGCCGGAGTCCAACGAGTGATGCAGCGCAACCTGTTTGGGCACGGTATCGGTGGTCATGATGGCGTGCGCGGCATCGTCGCCGCCGACCAGACCGCCGGCAAGTTCGTGAACGATCTCGGTGATGCCGGCCAGCACCCGGTCCATCGGCAACCGGTCGCCGATGAGTCCGGTGGAGCAGATGGCGACCTCGATCGGTCCGGTCTCGGTTCCCCAGTCCGACAGGGCCGCGGCCACCGCCTCGGCGCTTGCGTGGGTGTCGGCGAAACCGTCCGGTCCGGTGCAGGCATTGGCACCGCCGGAGTTCAGCAGCACCGCGCGCAACCGCCCGGTCTGCAACACCTGAGCGCTCCACAGCACCGGGGCGGCCTTGACCTGATTGCGAGTGAACACACCGGCCGCGCCGTAGTCGGGCCCCTCGTTGAACACCAATGCCAGATCCGGCTTGCCGGACGCCTTGATGCCGGCAGCGATCCCGGCGGCCCGGAAACCGGCCGGGGCCGTGACACCCTGGCTGCGCAGTAACCGGGTGGTCGTCGTCTGGTTCAGCGTCACGGCGCCACTCCGACCACCGACAGCCCATCGGTTTCCGGCCAGCCCAGCGCGAGGTTCATCGACTGCACCGCCGCACCGGCGGTTCCCTTGACCAGGTTGTCGATCACGCAGATCGCGACCATCACGCCGGCGTCGGCGTCCACCGCGACGGCCAGTTGCGCGGCATTGCTACCGATCACCGAACCTGTGGTGGGCAGCTGACCCTCGGGCAGCAGGTAGACGAACGGCTCTGCGTCGTAGGCTTTTTCGTACACTGTCCGGATCTCCGACAGCGACGCCGACGTCCGCGCCGTGCAGGTCGCGAGGATTCCGCGGGCGGTCGGGATGAGCACCGGGGTGAACGACACCGTCACCTCGCGGCCGGTGACTCTCCGCAGGCCCTGGGCGATTTCCGGGGTGTGCCGATGCACGCCGGCGATGTTGTAGGCCCGCGCGGATCCGATCACCTCCGAGGCGAGCAGGTCCACCTTGGCGGCCCGGCCCGCGCCCGAGGTCCCGCTGACCGCGACCACCGTCACATCCGTCTCGACCAGGCCCGCCGCAATAGCGGGAAACAGTGCCAGCAGTGCGGCGGTCGGATAGCAGCCCGGCACCGCGATGCGGGTGGCGCCACGGAGGCGCTCCCGGGCACCGGGGAGTTCGGGCAGACCGTATGGCCACTGGCCCGCATACGGTGTGCCGTAGAACCGCTCCCACGCGCCGGCATCGGTGAGCCGGAAGTCGGCACCACAGTCGATGATCACGGTGTCGGGGCCGAGTTGAGAGGCCAGTGCGGCCGAGTGCCCGTGCGGCAGGGCCAGGAACACCACGTCGTGGCCGGCCAATACTTCTATCTCGGTGGGCTCCAGGACCCGCTGGGCCAGGGGCAGCAGATGCGGGTGATGCTCGGCCAGCGTCGTGCCCGCACTGGCGGCGGCCGTCAGCGCGCCGATGCTCAACTGGCCGTTGGTGTAGCCGGGGTGGCCTAGCAGCAGGCGCAGGATCTCCCCACCGGCATACCCACTGGCGCCGGCAATCGCCACCGAAGTCATGGCACTAGTGTGCATTATTATGCATGTTACTGCAACTTCATGCCGATTGCTCGCGGGAGGACGTCAGCCCCGCAGGGCTGCGCCGAACCGCTCGGCGGCCACGGCCACAGCGGTATCCCGGGCCGCGCTGGCCTCGTCCTCAGTGAGCGTTCGATCCGGTGCCCGAAAGCGCAGAGCCAGCGTCACCGACTTGCGGCCCTTGCCGACCTGCGGGCCGGTGTAGACGTCGAACAGGGTCACGGCCTCAAGCAGGTCCCCGGCCCCGTCGCGCACGGCGTCGATCACCGCACTGGCCGGCACGCCGTCGTCCACCACGAGACTGAGGTCTTGGAAGACCGCCGGGAACGGCGACACCCGCGGCGACGGCAGCGGGGCGCCAAACGGGATGGCGTCGAGATCGAGTTCGGCCGCACACGTTCCCCTGGGCAGTCCGGACCGCTCGATGACACCCGGATGCAACTGCCCGGCGTAACCGATCACCCGACCGCCGACCACGACCTCGGCACAGCGGCCCGGATGCCACGGTAGGTGTTGCACCGACCGCAATTCGATATCCACCCCGGCAGCCCGGGCGATTACCCGCACGGCTTCGAAGGCATCGGCCGCCTCCACCCGCCGACCCGGTCCCCCCGATTTCCCCTCCGCCGCCCCCCAGGGCCCGCGCGGTTCACGTAGTCCGGTCAGCACCACCGCTACGTGCACGGGTTGGCGGGGCAGCGAGTCGTCGATGGTGGCGATCTCGGCATCAGTCGGCCGGCGATCGGTGGGGATCAAACCAATGGCGCGAGCCTCGGTGGTCGGCTGCACCACCTGGGCAATCGCGAACAGTGCCACATCACCAAATCCGCGGGACACGTTGCGGGACAACGCTTCCAAAAGAGCCGGAAGCAGCGTGGTAGCCAGATGCGGACGATCAGCCTCCAGCGGATTGAGCACCGAAGTCGTCTGGCGGCGCGGGTCGTCGGCGGCCAAACCCCACTGGTCGAACACTCCGGCGGGCAGGAATGGCGTGGGCAGCACCTCCACGAACCCCGACAGCGCCAGCGACTTTCCGATCGCGCGACGGCGTTGCTGACCCGGGGTCAGGCCGCGACCCGCGGGCGCAGTCGGCAGCACCGAGGGAACGGCGTCGAGGCCCTCCAGTCGCAGCACCTCCTCAACGAGGTCGGCTGGCTGGGCGATATCGGGACGCCAACTCGGCGGGGTGACGGTCAGCACCGCCGAACCCGGATCCGAGGCGACCCGCGCACCGATCTGGGTCAGGCGGCGCACCGTCGCGCCATCCGCGTAGAGCACACCCGCCATCCGATCCGGGAGGTCCACGGGCATCTGTACCGGCGGCGGCGAGAAATCCTCACGCGGCGGATTCCCGCGCCAGTCGGTGAGCGCCGAACCCACTGTGCCGCCGGCGATCTGCGCCAGCAGGGTCGAGGCGCGATTGATAGCGGCCACCGAGACAGCCGGGTCCACCCAGCGTTCATAGCGTCGGCCGGCCTCGCTGACCAGATGCAGCCGACGCACGGTACGCGATACCGCGGCCGGATCCCACACCGCGGCCTCCAGCAGCACATCGGTGGTGTTCGCATCGATCTCGGTGGTGCCCGCGCCCATCACGCCGCCGATCGCCGCGACGGCCACATCGTCGACGATCAGCACGTCGCCGGGTTCCAGCGTGCGTTCGATGCCGTCGAGGGTCACCACCCGCTCCCCCGGCTTGGCGAAGCGAACCGCGAAGTCGCCGCGGATGCGACTGCGGTCATGGGCGTGCATGGGGTGGCCGAGTTCGAGCATGACGTAGTTGGTGACGTCGACGGCCGGCGAGATCGGCCGGATACCGCTGAGCATGAGCCGACGGCGCAGCCACCACGGCGACACTGCGGCTGGGTCGATCCCCGTCACCGGTCGCAGGGCAAAGCGACTCACCCCGGTTCCAGGCTGGATCGTCACCGGTAAGGCCACACCCTCAGCGGGCAGCTCCGGCACCACATTCGAGTCGAAGGCAGGGTCGACGAAATCCAGATCGTAGGCACACGCGATCTCGCGGGCGATGCCGCGCACGGACAGACAGTAGCCGCGGTCGGGTGTGACGGCCAGATCGAACACCACATCATCGAGACCCAGCACGGTGGCCGCGTCGTCGCCGGGTTCGGCAGTCCCGGGCGGCAACACCAGAATGCCGGAGTGATCCCAGGAGGAATTACCCGAGCCCATACCCAGTTCAGCGGCCGAGCAGATCATGCCGTCGGAGGTTCGGCCGTAGGTCGTGCGGGTGGCGATCTGGAAGTCGCCCGGCAAGGTGGCGCCGGGCAGTGCGACTGCGACGAGGTCACCGACGGCGAAGTTTGTTGCGCCGCAGACAATCTCCTGTGTATCCGATGCACCCACATCCACCGTGCAAGCGCGGATGGGCTTCTTGAACTCGGTCAGCTCCTCGATCGTCGCGACCCGGCCGATCTTCAGCGGTCCGCTCACCGGACCGAGGGTGATGATGTCCTCGACCTCGTGCCCGACCCGGATCAGTGCCTGCTCCAGATCTGAAGGAGAGACGTCCCATCCGGGGGCGCCGACCGCCACCACCTCCCGCAGCCAGCTGTAGGGAAGCCGCATCAGATACCCACCCCGAACGGCAGCGAGAACCGCACGTCGCCTTCGACGATGTCGCGCATATCGGGGATGCCGTTGCGGAACTGCAGGGTGCGCTCCAGGCCACAGCCGAAAGCGAAGCCCGAGTAGACCTCGGGATCAATTCCGGCGGCGCGCAACACATTGGGGTTGACCATGCCGCAGCCGCCCCACTCCACCCAGCCGGGCCCACCCTTCTTGCCGGGAAAAAACACGTCCACCTCAGCCGAGGGTTCGGTGAACGGAAAGAAGTGCGGCCGCATCCGGGTGCGTGCCTCCGGGCCGAACTGCGAGCGCGCGAACGCATCCAGCGTGCCGCGCAGATTCGCCATCGTGAGGCCGCGGTCCACGGCGAGGCCTTCCACCTGATGGAACACCGGGGTGTGGGTGGAGTCGAGTTCATCGGTGCGAAACGTGCGCCCGATCGAGACGATGTACACCGGCAACTCCCGCGCCAGCAGGGTGCGAACCTGCACCGGTGAGGTATGGGTTCGCAAGAGTTGCCGGGATCCTTCCGGGGCGATGTGGAAGGTGTCGGACTCGCTGCGCGCCGGATGATCGGGCGGGAAGTTCAGTGCGTCGAAGTTGAACTGCTCGCATTCCACCTCGGGGCCCTCGGCCAACTCCCAGCCCATCGCGATGAAGGTGTCGGCGATGTTCTCGGCCAGGATCGTGATCGGGTGCCGCGCGCCGAGGGCCTGGCGGGTCGAGGGCAGCGTGACATCGATGGTCTCTGCCACCAGGACGGCCTCATCGCGTTCCGCGCGCAGAACCGCTAACCGTTCGTCGAAGAACTCTTGGGCCGCCGTGCGGGCGAGGTTGACCCGCTTTCCAGCATCGGCGCGCTCGTCTTTGGGCAGCACGGCCAACCCCTGACGGGCCAGGGCGAGCGGCGCACGATCGCCGAGATGCTCGGTCTTCGCGCGAGCCAGGCCGTCGAGATCGGCGGCGGCTTCGAAGTCGTGGCGGGCAGCGTCGACGGCGACGGTCAGCGCGTCAGCGGACAAAGCCCCGGGGGACGTGGCTTCAGGGGACGTGGCTTCAGGGGACATGGCTTCAGGGGACATGGCTTCAGGGGACTCCGGGACGGGGACACCTTCGACGGGTTGCTCACCCACGGGGCGAGGTTCTCCTTAGCTGGCCTGGATTTTCGGCACGGGTGTGGCGGAAGTGCCGACCGGAAGATCATAGGTGATGCCAGAATGACGCCTCGGCGGACGTTTCGCCCCCGGAGGAGGACCGATGATCAGAGGGGCGATCATCGCGGCACTATGGGCAGCCGCGATCGCCTGCGGGGTATTGGCCCTCAAGATCGGTGCGCTGTGGTGGATCCTGGCCGCGCTGCTGGCCGCGCTGGCAGCGCTGGGCACCTGGGACCTGCTGCAGAAGAGCCACTCGATTTTGCGGGCCTACCCGATCCTGGGTCACGCCCGGTTCGTCGCGGAGTTGATCCGCCCGGAGATCTATCAGTACTTCATCGAGTCCAACACCGACGGAGCGCCGTTCAACCGACAGAGCCGCGACGCGGTGTATCGGCGGGCCAAGGGCATCAAGGGCGACGAGCCGTTCGGCACCGAAAACAATCTCAACGCCGAAGGCACCGAGTTCCTCCGGCACTCACTGCGTGCCAAGATGGCCACCGACCTGAAGCCGACGGTGCGCCTCGGCGGACCGGACTGCACCCAGCCCTATGACATCGCGCTGCTCAACGTGTCGGCGATGAGCTTCGGGGCGCTGTCGGGCAACGCGATCGAGGCGCTCAACGGCGGGGCGGCGAAGGGCGGGTTCGCCCACGACACCGGCGAGGGTGCCATCAGCCCGTATCACCTCAAACACGGTGGTGACCTGATCTGGGAGATCGGCTCGGGCTACTTCGGTTGCCGCACCCTCGATGGCCATTTCGACGCCGAGAAGTTCCGGGAGAAGGCCAATCTTCCTACCGTCAAAGCCATTTCGATCAAGCTGTCCCAGGGCGCCAAACCCGGTCTCGGCGGCGTGCTGCCCGGGGCGAAGGTCACGCCCGAGATCGCCGAAACCCGGGGCGTACCGGTCGGCCAGACGGTGGTGTCTCCCCCGGCGCACACCGCATTCGCCACCCCGTTGGAGTTGGTTCACTTCATCGCGACGTTGCGCAGCCTCTCCGGCGGTAAACCGGTGGGGTTCAAGCTGTGCATCGGATCGCGCACGGAGTTCCTCTCGATCTGCAAGGCGATGATCCGGACCGGTATCGCTCCCGACTTCATCATCGTCGACGGTTCCGAGGGCGGCACCGGGGCCGCACCCCAGGAGTTCGAGGACCATGTCGGCATGCCGCTGACCGAGGGCCTGATGCTGGTGCAGAACTGCCTGGTCGGCACCGGGCTTCGCGAACACATCAAGATCGGCGCATCCGGCAAGGTGGCCACCGGCTTCGACATCGTCCGCCGGATAATCCAAGGTGCGGACTTCACCCTCGCGGCCCGATCGATGATGTTCGCGGTCGGCTGCATCCAGGCGATGAAGTGCCACACGAACCGCTGCCCCACCGGGGTCGCCACCCAGGACGCCGGACTGGCGCGCGCGCTGCACGTGCCGGACAAGATCGACCGGGCGGCTAATTTTCAGCAGGGCACGGTCGCCACCGCCGCCCAGATGGTGGCCTCGATGGGGTTGGATCGCTTCGCGGACCTGGAACCGTCGATGCTGAACCGGCGCATCGACTCCTTCCGCACCGGAACCTACGCCGAGATCTACGAGTGGCTGATGCCCGGCGAACTGCTCGACGATCCGCCGGCGGCCTGGCTGTCGGACTGGATCGAAGCCAGCGCCGAGGAGTTCGTCTGAGCCACCTCCGGCCGGACTGGTTACTCGGCCGCCTCGGTGTCGACGTCGACGTCGTCGTCGGCCACTTCACGGCGGGGCGCGATCCGGTACATCACCAGGTCCGCGGGCACGCCCTGCTGACGCGGCGCGAACATCTGGCGGCGCACCCGGTTGACGCTCACGCCAAGGGACTCCACCTCCTCGGTGGAGATCCTCTCCCGTGTCTGACCCGAAACGATGAGCCCACCGCGGTTGGCGCGCTCCATCACCCGGGCCGCGATGTTGACGTCCACGCCCAGCCAGTCTGAACCGATGCGCTGAGGGCGGCCGGTGTGGATGCCGGCTCGCATGCGTGGCGTATAGCTTCCGACCTCGACGGTTTTCACGGCATCCAGTGCTTCCAGGGTGGCCCGAACCGCGGTGGCGGCATCGGTGAAGACCGCCATCATCCCGTCGCCCATCCGTTTGACGATCTGGCCACCGGAGTCCAACATCGGCGGTTCCGCCACCTGGGCGACCCGGCGCAGCAGCCGCAGGGTGTCCTCATCGCCCGCCTTCAGAGACCAGTCAGAGAAGTTCACCAGATCGGTGAACACCAGGGTCGTCTCAGCGTTCGCCGGCCGGCCAGACACCCGCTCGGTGACGGCCTGCCACAACTGCAACGTAGCCAGGCTCACCTCTCGGGTGGCGGCGTCGCGATCAGGCATCAGCCGGTCGGCCGCCCTGGCTGCAGTCTGCGGTGCACCGTCACCGGCGGCGGACAGCGGATCACCGAAGTCCGGGTCGCCGGGCAGCACTCGACGAGCCCGCCGGATGGCCGCGACAATGCCCGGGTTCCGATTGGTGTTTCGCAGCCACCCCCCAACACCCTGCGCAGGGCTCTGTCGATCCCCGACCGGCTCGACATCCACGACGATCAGCCTAGGCTCTGTCGCTGAGCGCGCGCGCTTTGATACAGACAGATGGCCGCGGCCGCAGCCACGTTGAGGCTCTCGGCACCGACCGACATCGGGATCACGACCCGATCGTCGGCGAGCCCCGCGACCTCCTCGGACAGACCCTGGGACTCCGGACCGAAGACCCATGCGGTCGGCGTGGCCAGCAGTGCGCCGACATCGTCCAGACTCATATCACCGTTCAGGGTGGTCGCCACGATCCGCAGACCCGCTGACCGCAACTGCGCGAGCACTCCGGCGGTATCTGTTTCGACGATGACCGGCACCGAGAAAATACTGCCCGCCGAAGACCTCAGGCATTTCCCGTTGTAGGGGTCCACGCTATGGCCCGCAAAGACCACCGCATCGGCTCCCATCGCGTGGGCAATCCGGATCAGCGTGCCGGCGTTACCCGGTTCGGAGAGATCCACCGCCACCGCGATGAGTTCCGGGCGGGCGGCCAGTACCGGGCCGAGGTCTGCATCCGGAACCCGACACACGGCGATGAGGCCGGCCGGAGTCACTGTGTCGGACAACGCCTTTGCCGCCGGTTCGGTCACCAGGGTCACCGCCATACCGCGTAGGAGATCGGGATGGCGGTCAACGGCTGCGGCGGTCGCGAACACCTCGTTCACCACACCGCGCGCCGCAGCGGCTTCGACGAGATTGGGTCCTTCGGCCAGAAACAGACCGGACCGAACCCGCCCGGTGTGGTGCTGCAGTTTGACCGCAGCCATCACCCGGGCGGATTTCGGCGTCAACGGTGCCGACATGCCCATGGGCCCGGAGCCTTCCGAGACGGTCAGGCAGCCTCACCGGACGGCGCGTTGACGTCCTCTGGCAGAGCGGCTCGCGCAACGCCGACCAGTGCGGTGAACGCTGCTGGATCGCTGATCGCGATCTCAGAGAGGTTCTTGCGGTCGACTTCCACACCGGCGGCCTTGAGGCCCTGGATCAGCCGGTTGTAGGTGATGTCGTTGGCACGGGCTGCCGCGTTGATCCGGGTGATCCACAACTTGCGGAAATCGCCCTTGCGGGCACGCCGGTCACGGTAGGCGTAGTTCAACGAATGCAGTTGCTGCTCTTTGGCTTTGCGGTAGAGCCGGGACCGCTGGCCGCGGTAGCCCTTGGACGCCTTGAGCAGGGTCCGCCGCTTCTTCTGGGCATTGACTGCGCGCTTGACGCGTGCCATGGGTGTTCCTCTTCTCGCTCGTTCGAAAAGTCTTCGAAAAGTTAAGGGGTTCGGCGTCAGCCGTTCAGCAGCTTCTTGACGCGCTTGGTGTCATTGGCGGCAACGACGGTGCGGCCGTCGAGACGGCGGGTCCGCTTGGACGCCTTGTGCTCGAGCAGGTGGCGGCGACCCGCCTTCTGCCGCACGATCTTGCCGGTGCCGGTCTTGCGGAACCGCTTGCTGGCCCCGCTATGGGTCTTGGCCTTGGGCATATTTCCTCAGTTCTCTTCTGTCGTTCTTGACTAAGCGATGGTCTGCTCGGTGCTGGTCTCGTTGGTGCTGGTCGCGTCGGTGCTGGTCTCGCCGGTGCTGGTCGCGTCGGTGGAGACTTCCTCGGTGGGTTCGGCCGCCGGGGCTCCGACTACCTGGGTCGCAGCCTTGGCGCGAGTCTTCGCGCCGCGGTGCGGTGCCAGCACCATCGTCATGTTGCGGCCGTCCTGCTTGGCCGAGGTCTCGATGAAGCCATGATCGGCGACATCGGCGCCTAATCGCTGCAACAGCCGGTAGCCCAGTTCGGGCCGAGACTGCTCGCGACCGCGGAACATGATCGTCACCTTGACCTTCGACCCCGCCTCCAGGAAGCGGATGACGTGACCCTTCTTGGTCTCGTAGTCATGCGGGTCGATCTTGGGACGAAGCTTCTGTTCCTTGACGACGGTCTGCTGCTGGTTTTTGCGTGACTCGCGGAGTTTCTGTGCCGTCTCGTACTTGAACTTTCCGTAGTCCATGATCTTGCAGACCGGGGGCTTAGCCTCCGGGGCTACTTCGACGAGGTCGAGATCGGCATCCGCGGCGACGCGGAGCGCATCCTCGATGCGCACGATGCCCACCTGCTCCCCGCCGGGTCCGATCAAACGGACTTCAGGTACGCGGATGCGCTCGTTGACGCGGGTCTCAGTGCTGATGCGGCCTCCCTGGTTCGGTCTTGTGGGCAGACCATCCGTGGACACCGGGAACAGCGCAGGGGAATCCCGTCAGCACTCTGTTGGATTGAACAGAAGCGTTCAACCGAACAAAAAGGCCCTGCTCATAGCAGGGCCCAAGCCGACCGATCACGGCTTTCGCCGCCTGCGATCACCGCAGGACGGGCACCCGGAGGTGACCGCGACCGGACCGTACGGCCTTCGGTTACCCGCGGCCGGCGGTGGGAGTGGGACTCCACTTGCTGTCCTGGCAGTCGCCGGGACGGTCGTGCATGGGAGTCTAGCAGCCATGATGGATAACCCCGACATCCGCGACCTGGCCGACATCCCGGCCATTGAGGTGATCAGCCGCGCAGCGGTGATGCTGATGAGCGCCACGGCCGAGAAACTCGGGCTGTCGTCGGCCGATCCCGACACCAGCGAATATCGTGACCTCGACGAAGCGCGCCGGCTGATCACCGCGCTGGCTGGCCTGATCACCGCCACGACGCAGTATCTCGGGCCACACGCAAAACCGCTGAAAGACGGGTTGCGGAGCCTGCAGTTGGCCTTCCGCGAGGCCAGCGCAGCCCCCGACGAACCGGGATTCGGACCGGGCGAGAGCCTCACCGGGCCAGTCGAGTGATCCGGGCGACAATGATGACCGAATATCCCAAGATCAGATACCCAATGATCAGCGAATATCCTGGCGGCCTATGACGGTCGCGATGCGCAGGACCCGGTCTGGGTTTGGTTGGGTTCCCGCAGCGGCGGCCGCATTCCTCGGGGTGATCGCCGCTGCCGCGCTGCTCTCCAGCATCTCGACGACGATCAGGCACCTCACCCGGGTGCCACGGGAGTTCATCGACAACTACCTGTTCAACTTTCCCGACACCAGCTTCGCCTGGGCGTTTGCGCTCGCAATAATGGCCGGCGCGCTGGCCGCCCGTAAGCGCATCGCCTGGTGGGTGCTGGTGGTCATCCTGGTGGTCGCGGTCGGCTTCGATATCGCGTCGCTGCTTCAGCGGGACGGCAGCCGCCTCGAGAATCTGGGCGAATTCATGGGCCTGACCGTCCACATCGCCGCGATCGCCGTTCTGGTCGCGGCCTACGACGAGTTCTCGGCCAAGGTGCGCCGTGGTGCGCTCCTCAAGGCGGCCGGCGTGTTGGTGGCCGGAAACCTGGCCGGGATCGCGCTGGCCCTGGGGCTGCTGCAGTTGTTCCCGGGTTCCCTGCAGCCCGGGTACCGGCTGGCCTACGCGGTCAACCGGGTCAGCGGATTCGCCGCCGCCACGTCGGATCTCTTTGTCGGTAGGCCGAACGTCTTCCTCAATGCCCTGTTCGGCCTCTTCGGCGCGCTGGCGCTGATGGCGGCGGCGGTGGTGCTGTTTGCGTCCCAGCGCGCCTCCAACGCACTGACCGGAGAGGACGAATCCGCGATCCGCGGCCTGCTGGAGACCTACGGCAAGAACGATTCGCTCGGGTACTTCGCGACCCGGCGCGACAAGTCGGTGGTGTTCGCACCCAATGGCCGTGCCGCAGTGACCTACCGCGTCGAAGTCGGCGTGTGTCTGGCCAGTGGCGACCCGGTGGGTGATCCGAGGTATTGGCCGCAGGCCATCGGCGCGTGGCTCGAATTGTGCCGCGACTACGGGTGGCCGCCCGGGGTGATGGGCGCGAGTTCGACTGCCGCCCAGGTCTATCGGGATGCCGGACTCAATGCGCTGCAACTCGGCGATGAGGCCATTCTCTATCCGGATAAGTACCGCCTCGCCGGGCCGGAGATGAAAGCGGTGCGCCAGGCCGTGACACGCGCCAAGCGGGCCGGGTTGACCGTGCGCATGCGCCGGCACCGGGACATCTCCGATGCGGAAATGGCAGCAGCCATCTCCCGCGCCGACTCCTGGCGCGACACCGAGACCGAGCGTGGTTTCTCGATGGCGCTGGGCCGGTTGGGCGATCGCACCGACGGCGACTGCCTGCTGGTGGAGGCCTGTGAAGGGGCGGACGAGACCGGCCACGATGGCACCGTCGTCGCCATGCTGTCCCTGGTCCCGTGGGGCAGTAACGGGCTGTCACTGGACCTCATGCGCCGTTCGCCGCAGTCCCCGAACGGGACCATCGAGCTGATGGTCACCGAGTTGATGCAGCAGGCCGAGACCGTTGGTATTAATCGGGTTTCACTGAACTTCGCGATGTTCCGCTCAGCATTCGAACAGGGCGCTCAACTCGGGGCGGGGCCGGTGGCACGGCTGTGGCGTGCGCTGCTGGTGTTCTTCTCCCGCTGGTGGCAATTGGAGACGCTGTACCGCTCGAATATGAAATACCAGCCGCAGTGGGTGCCACGGTTCGCCTGCTACGCGGACGCCAGGCTGATCCCGCGGGTGGGGGTGGCTTCAGTGATCGCCGAGGGCTTTCTGGTGCTGCCCTTCACCCGGCGGGCCGAGCAGCACACCGGGCAGCGCTCCGCGGTGCCGCCTACGATCGCGGCCGCTGCGGGACTGCACGCCGACGGCAGCGCACCTGGCGCCACCTCACCCGCAGATGCTTCCGCCGAGATCGCGGCCGCAGACACACAGAGCCGGCGACTCCCGGAGCAGGTAAGGGTTCGACTGGCAAAGCTGAAGACGTTGCAGGACAACGGAATTGATCCCTATCCGGTGGGTGAGCCACCCAGCCATACGGTCGTCTCGGCGCTGGCCGCCGCGGACGGCGCTCCAGTCACGGTGGCCGGCCGGGTGCTGAGAACCCGGGATTACGGCGGGGTGACCTTCGCGCAGTTGCGGGATTGGTCAGGCGACGTGCAGTTACTGCTGGAGCGGTCTCGGGTCGAAAACACCGCGGAGGACTTCGGCGACGTCGACCTCGGCGATCTGATCGAGGCGACCGGCGTGATCGGGTACAGCCGCAATGGCACCCGTTCGGTGCTCGTCCAACGGTGGCGACTGCTGGGCAAATGCCTGCGGCCACTGCCGGACAAGTGGAAGGGCCTGACCGACCCTGAGGCCCGGGTGCGCGCCCGCTACGTCGACCTCGCGATTAATCCGGTGGCTCGTAATCTCATCCGGGCGCGCAGCGACATCCTGCGCTCGATCCGGGAAACGTTGTTCGCCAAGGGTTTCCTGGAGGTCGAGACCCCGATATTGCAGCAGATCCACGGTGGTGCCAACGCCAGGCCGTTTCAGACCCACATCAATGCCTACGATCTCGACCTGTACCTGCGGATCGCCCCGGAGCTTTACCTCAAGCGGCTCTGCGTTGGAGGGGTGGAGCGGGTATTCGAACTCGGCCGGGCTTTCCGCAACGAGGGTGTGGACTTCAGCCACAACCCGGAGTTCACCCTGTTGGAGGCGTATCAGGCACATGCCGACTACCGAGTGTGGATCGACGGCTGCCAGGAGCTGATCCAGAACGCGGCGGTCGCCGCCAACGGGTCGGCGGTGGTGATGCGACCCGGTGACGACACCGGCACCCTCGAACCGGTCGACATCTCCGGACAGTGGTCGGTCAAGACCGTTCACGACGCGGTGTCGGAAGCCCTCGGCGAGACCGTCGACCCCGACTCCGAACCTGCTGCGCTGCGCAGGCTCTGCGACGCCGCCGGAATTCCCTACCTCAGCCATTGGGATGCCGGTGCGCTGGTACTCGAGATGTACGAGCATCTCGTCGAGGACCGCACCACAGCCCCAACCTTCTACACCGACTTCCCCACCTCGGTGTCGCCGTTGACCCGACCGCACCGCAGCAGACCGGGAGTCGCCGAACGCTGGGATCTGGTGGCCTGGGGCGTGGAATTAGGCACCGCCTACAGCGAGCTCACCGATCCCGTCGAACAGCGCCGCCGACTGCAGCAGCAGTCCATGCTCGCCGCCGGCGGCGATCCGGAGGCGATGGAACTCGACGAGGACTTCCTCACCGCCATGGAGTACGCCATGCCGCCGACCGGGGGGCTGGGTGTGGGCGTGGACCGGGTGGTCATGCTCATCACCGGCCGCAGTATCCGCGAGACGCTTCCGTTCCCGCTGGCCAAGCCACGCTAACCGCCCAACGAGGTACGGTGAGATGCATGGCCGACGAACCAACCACGCCTGCAACACAAGCCAAGATTGAGACGCCCAAGACTGAGACGCCCCAGACTGGGATACCCGCGACTGGGACGCCCCAGACTGACACGTCCCCAGCTGAGTCGCTCAAGACTGGGATACCCGCGGCTGGCAGTACCGCGTCTCCCCTGCCGCCGGTTCTCGCGCCGAATCTCGACACCGGATATACCGATGCCGGTGTGCCAACGCTCGAAGGTGTGCGCGAGAAAATCGAGACCCGGTACGGAACCGCCCTGGGCGCAACCGAATTGGCCGAGGAGACTCCCGAGGGTCGCACAGCGGCAGAACAGTACGAGGCCCAGCACAAGGCAGCCGCCGAGAAACTCAAGGAGATCCGCGACTCGATGCGCCAACCGGAGTAACCGGCTCGGCCGGAATGCCTGAACTATCCGGCGCCACGTTTGCGGAGTTGTCGTAGTAGTCGGTCGGGGTGGTGGTGGTTGTTGATTCCGCCTTTGACGGGCAGGTGGCCTGGGGGTATCCATTCGCAGGTGCCGTCGGGATTTTTGCGGGTATGCCAGCCGCCTTTTTTGACGAGGCGGTTGTGGGGTCCGCAGCCGAAATCGAGGTCATCGATGTTGGTGCTGCCGCCGTCGGCCCAGTCGAGGGTGGCGTGGTGGACTTGGGAGCCGTAGCCGGGCACGGTGCAATTGGGAAAGGTGCAGCCGCGGTCTTTATTGTGCAGAACGATTCTTTGGTCGGCGTTGGCGATGCGTTTGGTTCGGCCCAGCCATAGTGCCCGGCCGGATACTCCGTCGAAGAGGGTGAGGTAGTGGTAGCTGTGGGAGGCCATGCGGATGACATCGCTCATCGGCAGCAGAGTTCCGCCGCCGGTGACGCCGACCCCGGTCTGGTCGTGAAGTTCCTGGAGCGTGGTCGAGACGATGAGGGTGACGGGCAGGCCGTTGTGTTGGCCGAGTTTGGGATTGCCGAGCAGGCTGCGCATGATCGCTGAGAGGGCATCGTGTTGGCGTTGCGGGTGGCTGCGGTGGTCGCCGTCGATGCGGGCTTGGCTGGGCTCGCCCTCAACCAACGGGGTCTGGTCGGCGGGGTTGCAGCGTCCGGGGGCGGCGAATTTGGCGAACAGGGCGTCGATCTCGGCGCGCAGGGCGGGGGTGGCCCACAGCCGGCCCTGGCTCATGCCGTTGGACTGTTGGGGTCCCCAGGTAAATCCGCGGCGCGCCGCGCGGTCGGCATCGCTGAACACCCCGTCGGGGTTGAGGATCAACGCCAACCGTTCGGCCACTTTTACCAGCTGATCGGGCCGCATCAGGCGGGCCTGCTCGGCGAGCAGCGCTTCGGCATCGCCGCGGTCAGCCGCGCTGACCGCCAGGGGCAGTTCGTCGAGGAAGCGGGCGATCACCCGGACATGCTCGACGTCGAGGTCCCCGGCCCGCCAGGCCGCGGCGGTCGCCGGGTGGCGGGCTGGCAGCGGTTCTCCCAGCAATGACGTGCGCGGCGCCAACGGTTCCGCGAGCGTCACCCGGCGGCGGGCTTCAGCGGGGGTAATGCGCAACCAATCGGCCAGCACCTTGTGCGGGGCGCCACCCAACTCAGCGGTATTTCGACGCGACAGCTCGACCGCGGCATCCCCACACACCCCCCGGTGGCGGCGCACCAGCGTCTCGCACCGCTCAGCCACCCCGACCAGGTCGGTGGCCGACAACCCGGACAGATCCAGTCCGGTCAGCACGTCGAGAGCGGCGTCGATCTGGCCGACCGCCACAGACACATCATTCGAAAGCATGTTCGAACAATAAAAGAGGCCACCGACAGAATCCTCCGCCGAGGAATCGCCTGTGGAGCAACCCACGACTGTGGATAACTAGGCGCTGACCTTCTTGCGCCGCGTCGCCTTCCTGGGAG
>CAIWCQ010000251.1 GCA_903911165.1 uncultured Actinomycetes bacterium
CCGGCGGACGTCTTCCGCCACCTGGCTTGGAGCTGTTATTCCGACCCCATCAGTGCGCTTGACTATGGCGCGTGCCGCAGCGACCGAGGTCGTTGCGACGTGAGGTATCACGTCACCGGTGATCGGATCGATGGAAACGAGTGGCGTGTCCAGAGTCACCGACGCGAACACCCGGGCGGGGACGCGTACGCCGACAAATGGGTACTTAAGAATCTCCTGGATGTTCAGGTCCGGGCGCTGCGCCAGAGGATGCCCTGCCCTGCAGTAGAAGACGGCGGCATGGGCGGGGAGCGACTCGACCTGGAACCGTGAATCCGTCGCGACAATCGACGATTCCATCACCGCAACGTCCAGTTCACCGGAGAGCAACCTCGATCCGAAGTCGCGCCAGTGCCCCTCGATGATCTCGAGTTGCAATCCCGGATGACGCGTGGCGAGTCTGACGACGCATTCAGTGACACTCACCTCCAGGGGATAGGAACCCGCGCCGACCGTGAGTTGGCCGGTTCGAAGTTCCCGGTAGTCATCGAGAGCGTCGTACATGCGCGCCGCGTCCGCCAGCAATTGCCTCGCGCGGACGAGCAATAGCGATCCCTGGCGAGTGGGCGCGACGTGGCGATTCGACCGTTCGAACAGACGTGCGCCGAAAGTAGCCTCCAGTGCCGCAATGCGCCTGCTAAACGTCGGTTGTGTCACTCGCATCGCATCCGCCGCGCGGGCAAAGCTGCGGTTGTCGTCCAGGGCGATTGCGAATTCGAGCAGGCGCAGGTCGTTCATGTCGTCAAATGTATCGTAGGCACACAATCATTACATTGGACGTCACGTGATGGAAGCGATACGTTCTCGCTGTCCCATCCCCAACACCCTGCTTCGCCACGTCGGCGGGCAACTGGCAGCATTGAGGAAACACACACATGGCACGCAGATCGATCCGTTTGTCAGTTCTCGAGGCGATACTGCCAGCCTCCGCCGGAGCCGAGGCGTCGCTGGGGCTGCCACGCATGACGTCGAAGACCGCACTCGCCGCAGTCCTGGCCGCCCTCTCGTTGGCCGGTTGCGCCAAGAAGGAAGCTCCGGCTGACGCCGTCGTCGACACCGCCGCCCAGGCCGGCACCGCCGCCGTGGGCGCCGTCAACACTGCCGCCCAGTCTGGTACCGATGCAGCCGCCGCGCCTGTTGCTCAACGGGCTGCCGCAAGGCCGCCTGGGTCCAGACCCAACATCCTGTTCATCATGGGCGATGACATCGGCTGGATGCAGCCGAGCATCTATCACCAGGGCTTGATGGTCGGCGAAACGCCCAATATCGACCGCATCGGGCACGAGGGTGCGAAGTTCATGACCTATTACGCCGAGCAAAGCTGCACGGCCGGGCGCACCGCCTTCTTCACCGGCATGACGCCGCTGCGCGCAGGCATGATTCCGCCGCAATTGCCCGGCAGCCCGTCCTTCCTGCAGCCGGGCACGCCTTCGCTGGCCAGGTTCCTGCTCGACCTCGGCTACACGACAGGCGAGTTCGGCAAGAACCATCTTGGCGACCACTCTGCGTCGCTGCCGACGGCGCACGGCTTCCAGGAGTTCTGGGGCTACCTATACCACCTGGATGCGATGCAGGGCGTGAGCTTCCCCGACATCAACAGGACCCCGACCGAGCAGGCCATCGTGCCGCCGTGCAAGAACACGCCGGTGCGCGGCCTCACCGAGGTCCCGGGCGCTGTGGACCCGAAGACGGCCCTCTGCATGACGCCGCCGCGGCCGGTGATCGCCTGCACGTCGGCCGACGGCACGGAGAAGAACCAGACCTGCAAGGATGAGGGGCCGATGACGCTGGAGCGTTCGAAGACCGCGGACGAGGAGATCTCGGCCAAGGTTGTCGACTTCCTCGGCCGCAACGACCCGAAGAAGACCGGCAAGCCCTTCTTCGTCTGGTACAACCCGGCGCGCATGCACATCACGACCATGCTGTCGGACAAGTACATGGCGATGGTGGGTACGCCCGGCGGCAAGGACTGGGGTATCAACGAAGCCGGCATGAAGCAGATGGACGACAACATCGGCTATGTGCTGAAGAAACTGGAGGACATGGGCGAGCTCGACAACACCATCGTCGTGTTCACCACCGACAACGGCGCCGAGGTGATCACCTACCCCGATGGCGGCAACACACCCTTCAAGGGCGGGAAGTTGACGACCTGGGAAGGCGGCATGCGCGCGCCGGCGGTCA
>CAIWCQ010000252.1 GCA_903911165.1 uncultured Actinomycetes bacterium
CGAACGACCCGTTCTACCTGGATTGCATCGAAAATGACCCGCTGTCGTTTACCAACACCGACGGCAGGGCGCTGACCCGGGAGCTTGACCGCGCGTGGCACCGCTTCGGCACCGAGTTGCCGACGCTGGCGGTTCCGACCCTGGCCGTACACGGCGAGAATGACCCCATCGCCGCCGTCGGGGCGGTTCGGGCGTACGCGGAGCAGATCCCTGCCCTGCGGATCGCGGAGTTCGACGGCACCCTCCACGATGTCCTCAACGACACCACCCACCGGCAGGTGGCCGAGGTGATCACGACGTTCATCGGCGAGCAGACGTAGCTACAGCCAGGTGTCAGGCGAGGTGGCGGTGAGAAACGACTCAAGATCGTCGCGCCACTGGGCAGGGGTGTTCTTGTCCGGTTCGATCCCGGTGTACTCACCCCGATAGAACAGCAGCGGCCTCGGCTTGACCGTCGGCACCTCTGACAGCGACTGCACCGCGCCGAAGACCACGAAGTGGTCGCCGCCGTCGTGCACGGAATGGACCGTGCAGTCGATGTGGGCCAGGGACCCCTCCAGGATCGGCGAGCCCAGGTCCGATCGTCGCCAGTCGACGCCGGCGAACTTGTCGGGTTCCTTTGATCCGAACCGGGCGCACACCTCAAGCTGGGTCTCGGCGAGCACATTGACGCAAAACGCTCCGCTGGCCTCAATGGCCTGCCACGACCGCGAGAGTTTTGTTGGGCAGAACAGCACCAGCGGTGGATCCAGTGACAGCGCGGCGAAGGACTGGCAGGCGAACCCGAGCGGGGCGCCGTCATGCATCGTCGTGATGATGGTGATCCCGGTGCAGAACTGACCGAGTACGTGGCGGAACGCCCGGGGGTCGATCGGTTCAGCCGTCATGGCGGCCGCTACTTGGCGTGCGAACCGATAGTGAAGTCATGCCCCCACAAGCTCACCGCGGTGCTCTCCCGAGCGACCCAGTCGTCGTCGTCGACTTCTAGCCCCTCGCAACCGAATTCGATGTCGAACCCGCCCGGGGTCTTCATGTAGAACGACAGCATCTTGTCGTTCACGTGTCGGCCCAGCGTCGCCGACATCGGTACCTTGCGCCGCAGCGCCCGGTCCAGGCACAGTCCGACGTCGTCGCTCTCCCCCACCTCGACCATCAGGTGCACGACGCCACTGGGCGTGGGCATCGGCAGGAAAGCCAGGCTGTGGTGCCGCGGGTTGCAGCCGAAGAAGCGCAACCATGCCGGCGCGCCGTCGGCCGGTCGGCCCACCATCTGCGGCGGCATCCGCATCGAGTCACGCAGCGTGAATCCGAGTACGTCGCGGTAGAAGTGCAGTGCCTCGGCGTCGTCATGGGTGGACAGCACCACGTGGCCCAGGCCCTGCTCCCCGGTGACGAACTTGTGCCCGTACGGGCTCACCACCCGGCGGTGTTCCAGCGCCGCTCCGTGGAAGACCTCCAGCCGGTTACCCGACGGGTCGCAGAAGGTGATCATCTCGTCGACCCGGCGATCGGCCAGTTCGGCGGCGGTGGCCTCTTTGTAGGCCACGCCCTCGACGTCGAGCGCGTTGCGGATGTCCTGCAGGCCTGCGGCATTGGCGCACTCCCACCCGGCCTCCGAAAGTCGATCGTGCTCGCCGGGGACGATTACCAGCCGCGCCGGAAAGTCGTCCATCCGCAGGTATAGCGCGCCGTCGACCACACCCTTGCCCTCAACCATCCCGAGCACCTTGAGTGCGTACTCCCGCCACGCGGCGACGTCGGTGGACTCGAAGCGCAGATACCCGAGTGAGCGAATGGGACTCATGAGTCACCCCCGAGGAAGTCAATGGTCAGTTTGTTGAACTCGTCGAACTTCTCCACCTGCGCCCAGTGGCCGCAGCGGCCGAAGACGTGCAGTTGCACCCGCGGAATCTGTTTGAGCGCCACCAGCGCACCGTCGAGAGGGTTGACGCGGTCTTCCCGGCCCCAGATCAGCAGCACCGGCTGGCGCAGTTTGTACACCTCGCGCCACATCATGCCGAGCTCGAAATCGGGGCCCGCGAACGACATCCCCATCGCCCGGGCCGCGGCCAGCGACTCCGGTGCGCTGGCGATGGCGAAGCGCTCATCGATGAGTTCCGGCGTGATCAGCTTCTGGTCGAAGACCATGATCCGCAGGAAGCGTTCCATGTTCTCCCGGGTGGGTTCGGCGGTGAAACGCCCGAGCAGCTTGACGCCCTCGGTCGGATCGGGCGCGAACAGGTTGACCGACAGCCCGCCTGGACCCATCAGGACCAGTCGGCCGGCACGCTCGGGGTGGTCAAGTGCGAAGCGGACCGCAGTGCCGCCGCCGAGTGAATTACCCACTAGCGCAGGACGTTCGATGCCGAGGTGGTCCAGCAGTGCCAGCAGTGCGTCGGAGCTGTAGCGGTTGTACTGCTCGTGCTCGGTGTGCTTGTCGGAGTGTCCGTAGCCCGGCTGATCGACGGCGAGGACATGGAAGTGCCTGGCAAGGACGGCGACGTTGCGGCCGAAGTTTGACCAACTGGACGCCCCCGGGCCACCGCCGTGCAGGAGCACCACGGTTTGATCGTTGCCGACGCCCGCCTCGTGATAGTGCAGGCGCATATCCCGGCCGCCGGCGTGAACCTGGGCGAACCGGGAGGTGGACTCGAAGGTGTGGTCCTGCTGCGACTCGGCTTCCTGGATGAACCCCGTCATCGCGGCGTTAGACCATCGTGTCGCCGATGGGCAACCCAAACTCGTGATTGCCGTACATGACGTAGGCGCGCTCGGCGTCGTTGGCGGCGTGCACCCGACCCGCGTGCGCATCGCGCCAGAACCGTTGCACCGCCTGGTCGCTATTGAGCGCGGTGGCTCCGGCAGCCTCGAAGAGACGGTCGATGGAGGCGATCGCCCGGCCGGTGGCGCGGACCTGGTCGCGACGGGCACGGGCGCGAAGTTCCATCGGGACCTCCTGGCCGGCGCACAGCAGCTCGTACTCCTCGGCGAGGTTGCCCTTCAGCTGGCGCCAGGCAGCGTCGATATCGCTGGCGGCCTCAGCAATGCGGACCTTGGCGAACGGATCGTCCTTGGCCTTCTCGCCGGCGAACGCAGCACGGACGCGCTTGCCCTGATACTCCACGTGGGCGTCGTAAGCGCCGTATGCCATGCCGACGATGGGCGTCGAGATGGTGGTGGGATGCATGGTGCCCCACGGCATCCGGTACACCGTCGCGGTGTTGGTCTTCAGCCCGCCCGCGGTGTGGTTGTTCATCGCCCCGTAGGACAGGAACCGGTGGCGCGGCACGAACACGTCCTTGACCACCAGGGTGTTGCTGCCGGTGCCCTTGAGCCCGACGACGTTCCACTCGTCTTTGATCTGGTAGTCGCCGAGCGGCATCAGGAAGCTGCCGAAGTCGACCGGACGGCCGTCCTTGATCACCGGCCCGCCGACGAAGGTCCAGCTGGCGTGGTCACATCCCGACGACCACAGCCAGTTGCCGTTCACCAGGTAGCCGCCGTCGACGACGACGCCGGCACCCATCGGCGCGTACGACGACGAGATCCGCACCGTCGGGTCATCGGCCCAGACATCTTCCTGAGCCTGCTGATCGAACTGCGCGAGATGCCAGTTGTGCACGCCGAGGATCGAGGTGGCCCATCCGGTGGACCCGCAGGCGCTGGCGATCCGGCGCACGGCCTCGAAGAACAGCGTGGGATCGCACTGCAAGCCACCCCACTGCTCGGGCTGCAGCATCTTGAAGTAGCCGGCGGCGTCGAGATCGGCGATCGTCGCGTCGGGAAGACGGCGCAGATCTTCGGTCTCCTGGTTGCGCTCCCGCAACCGCGGCAGGAGATCGTCGATAGCGGCCAGGACCGACTGCGCGTCGCGCTGCTGAATGGACGTCATTGCATGCCTCCCGTGAAGTCTTTCTGTGGCTATCAGACTAGAACACGTTACGATTTGTGTCGAGCGAAGATCACCCGTACCAGGTAGTTCATCATATTGTCATTTCTGTAACGTGTTCCAGTTATCGAAAGGACTGATCGTCCCGTGACGACCAGCGAGCCCGCCACCGTCATCGTGCACCTCGACGGGGAAACCCACACGGTGTCCTGGCCCCGGGGCGAGAAACTGCTCGACGTCCTGCTCGACAAGGGCATCGAGGCGCCGTATTCGTGCCGGGAGGGACACTGCGGTGCCTGCGTCGTGACCGCCGTCAACGGCGAGGTGCAGATGGAGATCAACGACGTCTTGGAGGACGACGACCTCGCCGAAGGCCTGATCCTGGGCTGCCAGGCCCGGCCGGTGTCGGACTCGATCGAAGTCAGCTACGACTGATCACTCACGGACTAATCGCTCACGGACTAATCGCTCACGGACCGGGGGCGGAAGCACCTCAGCGGGGCAGGCCGAGCAGGCGCTCGCCGGCCATGGTGAGCAGGATCTGCTCGGTGCCGCCGGCGATCGACAGGCAACGGGTGTTGAGGAAACTCTGGACCGCGTCGTTGTTGACCACGCCGGCCCCCGGTGACAATTCCATCCGGAACTCCTCCAGCGACTGCCGATAACGCACGCCGATCAGTTTGCGGGCGCTGGCCTCAGCACTGGTGTCCCGACCGCCCACCGCCAACTGCGCTATCCGATGATCCAGTAGCGACCCGACCTGGGCGGCCAGTAACAGCTCGCCGAGCCAGTCGGTCATCGCCGGATCCAAATCGGGCTCGAAGTTGCGCAGCATCTCCTCCATCGGATTGCCCAACGCGGTGCCGTGCGCCATTGCCACTCGCTCGTTGGCCAACGTGTTGCGCGCCAGCGGCCAGCCGCCGTTGACCGGACCGACCACCATCTCATCGGGCACGAAGAGGTCGTCGAAGAACACCTCGTTGAAATTCTGGTGTCCGGTGATCTCGCGCAGAGGGCGAATTTCGATCCCCGGTGAGCGCATGTCGACGAGAAAGTAGGTGATGCCCTTGTGCTTCGGGACGTCCGCGTCGGTGCGGGCCAGGCATACGCCCCAGTGCGCGCGGTGTGCCGCCGACGTCCACACTTTCTGTCCGTTGAGCTTCCAACCGCCCTCGGCGCGGGTGGCTTTGGTGCGCAGGGCGGCCAGATCCGATCCGGCACCAGGCTCACTGAACAGCTGGCACCAG